>NZ_JBEXMD010000004.1:317721-357653 GCF_040610315.1 Amycolatopsis sp. NPDC004169 | reverse complement strand
GCCACTCGCTACGACAAGCTCGCCATCGTCTACCGATCAGCGGTCGTCTTGCACGCCGTGTTCACCTGGACCAAGGCATTGTCAGACACGCCCTAGTCGCGGCGGGCGTTCTGCAGCGCCAGGCCGCGGGGCGTCGCCAGCCGGGTGATCAGCGCGAACAGGCCGTCGCACACGAGCGCCAGGACCACCGCCGCCAGGCCGCCCGCGAAGATCTCGCCGTAGCCCTGGGCTCCGACCGCGAAGCCGTCGACGATGTAGCGGCCGAGGCCGCCTCCGTCGTTGACGATCGCTCCGATCGCGACCGTGGCGATCAGCTGGAGGAACGCCACCCGTGCGCCCGCCAGGATCACCGGGGACGCCAACGGGAGCTCCAGGCGCGCCATGATCTGCCACTCGCGGTAGCCCGTTCCGCGGGCCGCGTCGATCGTCTCCTGCTCCAGCGTCACCACGCCGGCGTACGTGTTCGTGAACAACGGTGGCATCGCCAGCGCGACCAGAGCCAGGAGCAACGGCCAGAACGTCGTGTCCAGCTCCCAGTGGCTCGCCAGGAACCAGAACAGGATGATCAGCCCGAAGCTCGGGATCGCCCGGCCGATGTTCACCGCGCTGCTCGCCAGGAACGCGCCGCGGCGGTAGTGGGCCAGCCACAAAGCCGCCGGGATCGTCAGCGCCGCCGCGATCAGCAGGGCCAGCAGGGAAAACCTGAGGTGCTCCAGCGTCCGGTACGGGACGCCCGCGCGGTCGGTCCAGCTCCAGCGGTTCGGGGCGGCCAGCCACGCGTTCAGCTGGTCGAGGAAGCTCATCGCACCCTCCGGGTCCAGGGCGTCAGCAGCCGCTCGCCGAGCCACAGGACCAGGTCGACGGCCACCGCCAGTGCCACCGACAGCACCATGCCGACGATGATCTCCGTCGAGTTGGGCGTGGTGTTCTGGATGCCGTGGCGGATGAAGTAGCCGAGGCCGCCCAGGCCGAGCATCGACGTCACCGTGACCAGGCCGATCGTCGTCACCGCGGCGACGCGCAGGCCCGCGATGACCACCGGCAGCGCCAGCGGCAGCTCCACCTGCCACAGCGTCCGCTGCCGGGTGAAGCCCATGCCGGTCGCCGCCTCGCGGACCTCCGACGGCACCTGGTCGATGCCGGTGACGATGTTGCGGACCAGGATCAACAGCGTGTACGTCGCGAGCGGGATCACCGCCGTGGTGAACGTCAGGCCGAAGAACGGCCGCAGCACGGCGAACGCGCCCAGGCTGGGGATGACGTACAACGCGCCCGTCGTGCTCAGGATGAACCCGTACGCGCGGCGGAAGCGCAGCGACACCAGCGCCAGGCCGATCGACACCACCAGGCCGATGCCGAGGGCGGTGGCCGTCAGCGAGATGTGCTCGACGAGGCGCTGGACGATGTCGTCGGCGTTGCGGTCCACCCACTTCCACTGGAAGATCGGCTGCCCGCTGTCGGCGGCCAGTGGCGTCACCGTGGTCACGTGCACCGGGCGACCCTACCCCGATCGGGGCCAAATGTTCCGCGGAGTGGGAATATCGGGTGGAATCTCCCACGATGTGGATTCTTGTCGGAGGTCGGGACTAGGGTCCTTGCGTCTGTTCGAGTGACGAGGGAGTGGGGATTCGTGCGCTGGTTCCGGAACGCGTCCGTGGTGGCGGTGGCCGTCGCGGCCACGCTCGGTTTGGCCGCCTGTGGCGGCAGCGACAGCGGTGACAAGCCCGCCGCGCAGAGCAAGGGTGGCGCGCCGATCGTCGTCGCGTCCTTCAACTTCACCGACAGCCAGATCCTCGCCGAGATCTACGCGCAGGCGCTGGAGGCCAAGGGCTACCCGGTGACCCGCAAGCTGAACCTCGGGTCGCGGGAGCTGATCTACCCGTCGCTGAAGTCCGGTGAGCTGCAGTTCATCCCGGAGTACCAGGGTGCGGCGATCACCACCGGCTTCGGCAAGGAGGCGGGCAAGACCGCGCAGGAGGAGCACGAGCAGCTGGCGAAGCTGTTCGAGCCCAGCGGCGTCGGGCTGCTGAACTTCGCCGCCGCCGAGGACAAGAACACCTACATCGTCAAGTCCGACCTGGCCAAGGACAAGGGCATCGCGTCCATCAGCGACCTGAAGAAGCTCGACAAGGTCGTCATGGCCGGCCCGCCGGAGTGCGAGAAGCGCCTTCCCTGCTTCAAGGGCTTCACGGACGTCTACAAGCTGACCAACATCACCTTCCAGACGATCCAGGAGGCCGGGCCGCGGGTCGAGCAGCTGAAGTCCGGCGCCGTCACGGTCATCCCGGTCGACTCGGTCAGCCCGCTGACCGGTGACTCGAAGTACACCGTGCTCAAGGACGACCAGAACATCGTGCCGACCGAGAACGTCGTGCCCGCGGTGAACAAGAAGGTCCTCGACGAGCGCGGTGCCGACTTCGCCAACGCGGTCAACGCCGTGAGCGCGAAGCTGACGACGGACGTCATGCGCGACCTGAACAAGCGCGTCGACGCCGACGGCGAGAAGGCGGCCGACGTCGCGAAGGACTGGCTCGGCCAGGCCGGGCTCTGATTCAGGCGATCCCGCTGACGACCCAGGCCCGGGCCGTCAGCGGGATCGAGCCGTCCGGGCTCGTGGGCAGGCTGCCGCGCAGCGACTCGCGGATCCGGTCGCGGTGCGCCTCCGGCAGCGTGGCCAGGTACGTCGGCGCCGGGCCCTGCGCGCCGAGGAACGGCTGCCAGTAGTCGTCGAAGTCCGCGAACACCGTCGGGACGGTGATCTCGCCGACGGACACCGCCGTGAAGCCCGCGTCCGTCCACAGCCGGCTCAGCGGCTCCGGGCGGCACAGCGTGAACTTGCGGCCCTCGTCCAGCTCGGCGACCGTCGAGGGGTCGAACTCGGCGGCCGCGTCCCAGAACCGGCGGATCAGCTCCATGCCCTCGGCGAGGTCCCAGAAGTAGGCCGCGGCCAGCCCGCCAGGGGCGGTCACCCGCGCGATCTCCGCCGCCGCGCGGGGCGGCTCGGGGACGAAGTTGAGCACCAGGCCCGACACGACCACGTCGAACCGGTCGGCCGGGAACGGCAGCGAGCGCGCGTCGGCGACCGTGAACGTCGCCCGCGGATCGGTCACACTCGCACGAGCCGTCTTCAGGAAGCCCTCGGACGGGTCGGCGCCGACCACCTCCACCGGGTCGGCCGCGGCCAGCACCGCCGAGGTCAGCGCGCCCGTTCCGCAGCCGACGTCGAGCCAGCGCCGGCTCGACGGCACGGCGAGCTGCCGGACGAACGTCTCCGCGATCCGGCGGCTCCACCGTCCGATGTAGGCCTCGTAAGCGTCGCCTGACTGCCACATGCTGCCGAGTACAGCACAGGAACCGCTGCTCAGCCTCCGGCCAGCGCCCCGGTGGCGGTCTGGCCGGCCGAGGTCGCGCGGCGCAGGAACCCGGCGATCAGCGCCAGCTCGTCCTCGCTGTAGCCGGCGCAGAGCTCGTCCAGCGCGGTGTTCATCCCCGCGTACAGCCGGAACAGCTCCGCGGTGCGGCCGCGGACCGCCCGCACGGCCACCGAGCGCCGGTCGGCCGCCTCGGGGTCACGCTCGCGGACGATCCAGCCGCCCTTCTGCAGCCGGTCGAGGATGCCGGTCATCGTCGCCGGGTGCAGCCCGGCCCGGCGGGCGAGTGCGCTCGGGCTGAGCGGGCCGTGCCGGGCGATCAGCTCCAGGCAGTCCAGGTCGACGTCCTTGAGCGCGATCTTGGTGCTGACCTGGTGGTTCAGCAGCGCGAGCTGGTTGCGCAGCTCCCGCAGCGCGTCCTTCACCGCCACGGTCGACCGGCGGTGCGCTCCCGAACCCATACCCGGAGCCTAACCGCCGAGGGCCATCCGCGTGTACGCGCGGACGTCGGCGTCCGAGTCGGTGCGCCGCGTCCGCAACCGCGCCGCCACCGCGGGCTGGGCCGCCCACTTGCCCAGGGCCTGGACGGCCGCGCGGCGGACGTTCGGGTGCTCGTCCTCCAGCGCGCCCAGCAGGTGCTCCGACGGTTCGGCCAGCGCACCCAGTGCCGTCGCCGCGCCCCGGCGGACCTGCCAGGCCGGGTCCGCCAGTGCCGCGGTCGCGAGCTGCGCCAGGTCGCCGCCGCAGCCCAGCTCGGCCGCCGCCGTCAACGCGGCCGCGCGGACCAGGGGATCGCTGTCGGCCGCCAGGGCGGCCACCGTGCCGGTCGACCGCGGGTCGCCGATCGTGCCCAGGCCGGTGGCCGCCGCCACCCGGACCTCGCGGGACCCGTCCGCCGCCGCGGACGCCAGTGCCGAAGCGGCGTCCAGCGACACCAGGCCCCGGATCGCCTCCAGCCGGACCACGACCGCGGGGTCCCCCAACAGCGAGGCGAACAGCGGCTCGTCGCCGAGACGCAGCGCGCGCAGGACATCCAGGGCCACCGAGCGCACGTCCGCATCGGACACCGACAGGGCCGACCGCAAACCGGTGCCGAGGGCGGGCGCCGGCACCAGCACCTCCACCAGCTCCCGCAGCCCGGCCGCCGCCGCGGCGCGGACCCGCGCGTCGATGTCGTGCAACGCCGTCACCAGCGCCGGCCCGAAACCCTCCGGCGCCGACTCGGTGAGCACCGCGATCGCCGTCGTGCGGACCTCGGCGTCCGGATCGGCCAGGTAGGAAGACAGCACAGCGAGCGAAGGCTGTTCCTCCGCCAGCGCGACGACTTCGAGCACCCGCGGCGACGAATGCGTCCGCGCCGGAGCGGCGATCGCCACGTCCGGCGGCGTGTGCCCGCTGAAGGCCGTGTGCGTGCCCAGGACTTCGACGGCGAACTCCGGCACCGAGAACTCCGGCACCGGCACCACGTACGGCGCCACCGGCCGCTTGACGAACTCCATCTCCCCGGCCGCCGTCTTGCGCAGGTTCAGGTGCGCGAGCCAGGAGACGTCGTCGCGGCCCGGGTGGTCGGTCCGGTCGTGGTAGAGCCCCCACCGGCTCTCGGTTCGCACCAGCGACGCCCGCGCCGCCATCTCGGCGCAGTCGCGGATGAACGTCACCTCGGCGCAGCGCATCAGCTCGTGCGGTGTCCGCGCGCCCATGGCCCCGATCTCGCCGGTCATCCGCGCGAACGTCTCCAGCGCGATCTCCAGCTTCGCCGTCGTCTTGGGCGGGGCCACGTAGTCGTTGACGAACCGGCGCAGCTTGTACTCCACCTGCTGCTGCGGCGGACCGTCCGGAGTGGACAACGGGCGGTAGACGAGCGAATGCGCCGCAGCGATCTGGTCCTCGGGCAACGGGACACGAGAACGCAAAGCACGCGAAGCGTGCGCACCCGCGAGGTCGCCGTAGACGAACGCGCCGATCATGTAGTTGTGCGGCACGCAAGCGAGGTCGCCCGCCGCGTACAGGCCGGGGACCGTCGTCGCGCCGTGCTCGTCCACCCAGACGCCGGACGCCGAATGCCCGCCGCACAGCCCGATCTCCGAGATGTGCATCTCGACGTCGTGCGTGCGGTAGTCGTGGCCGCGGGTGGCGTGGAACGTCCCGCGCGTCGGCCGCTCGGTCGTGTGCAGGATGTTCTCCAGCGCGCCGAGCGTCTCCTCCGGCAGGTGCGTCAGCTTGAGGTAGATCGGCCCGCGCGCCGAGGAGATCTCGCGCGCCACCTCGGCCATCATCTGCCCGGACCAGTAGTCGCAGTCGACAAAGCGATCGCCCGCTGCGTTGACCTGGTAGCCGCCGAACGGGTTCGCGACGTAGGCGCAGGCCGGGCCGTTGTAGTCCTTGATCAGCGGGTTGATCTGGAAGCACTCGATCCCGGACAGCTCGGCGCCGGCGTGGTAGGCCATCGCGTAGCCGTCGCCGGCGTTGGTCGGGTTCTCGTAGGTGCCGTAGAGGTAACCGCTCGACGGCAGGCCCAACCGTCCACAAGGGCCGGTCGCCAGGATCACCGCCGACGCCGACACCGTGACGAACTCGCCGGTCCGCGTGTTGAACCCGGCCGCGCCGACGGCCCGCCCGCCGGAGGTCAGCACCCGCACCGGCATCACGCGGTTCTCGATCGTGATGCGCTCGCGCATGTGCTTCGCCCGCAGCACGCGGTAGAGCACCTTCTTGATGTCCTTGCCCTCCGGCATCGGCAGCACGTAGCTGCCGGACCGGTGCACCCGCCGGACCGCGTACTCGCCGTATTCGTCCTTTTCGAACTTGACGCCGTACTTCTCCAGCCGCTGCACCATGGCGAACCCGCGCCGCGCGGTCTGGTACACAGTGGACTGGTTGACCACGCCGTCGTTGGCCCGGGTGATCTCGGCGACGTAGTCCTCCGGTGTGGCCTTGCCCGGGATCACCGCGTTGTTGACGCCGTCCATGCCCATGGCCAGCGCGCCCGAGTGCCGGACGTGCGCCTTCTCCAGCAGCAGCACGTCCGCGCCGTTCTCGGCGGCGGTCAGCGCGGCCATGGTCCCGGCCGTCCCGCCGCCGATGACCAGGACGTCGGTCTCGAAGTGCGTCCGAACCGACACCGGCGGAGCTTCGAACGTCATGCGGCCACCAGCCCGTCCAGCACCTCGGCGCGCTCGGCGGCCACGGCGGGCTCGGCCGTCCGCGGCCGCGACGACCCGACGACCTTCGCCAGCCGCCCGTCGCGGGTCAGCACCGCGACGCGGTCGGCGAGGAACAGGGCCTCGTCGACGTCGTGGGTCACGAACACCACCGTCGTCGGCCGCTTGCGCCAGACCTCCACCAGCAGCCGCTGCATGGCCGTGCGCGTCTGGGCGTCCAGCGCCCCGAACGGCTCATCGGCCAGGATCACCCGCGGCGACCCGGCGAGGGTGCGGGCGAGCTGGACGCGCTGCCGCATGCCGCCGGAGAGCTCCCGCGGCAGGTGGTCCTCGTACCCGGCCAGCCCGACCTGGTCCAGCCACGACTCGGCCTCGACGCGCCGCCGGGCCCGCGGGACGCGCCGGATGGACAGCGGCAGCTCGACGTTGCGGCGCACCGAGCGCCAGGGCAGCAGCCCGTCGTCCTGGAACACCAGCGCGCGCTCGGCCGACGTGCCGGTCACCGGCGTGCCCGCGCTGAGCACGCGCCCGGACGACGCCGGGAGCAAGCCCGCGAGCGTGCGCAGGAGCGTCGACTTGCCGCAGCCCGAAGGCCCGGTCACGGCCAGGATTTCCGCGTCGGCGACGGCGAGGTCGATGCCGGACAGCACCGCCCGCTGTCCGTAGTGGACGGTCAGGTTCTCGATGCGGAGGCTCATGCGTTCTCCCCTCGGGGCAGCCAGCGGGTGGCGCGGCGGCCGAGCAGTTCGACGGCGGCCGAGGTGACCCAGCCGAGCAGGCCGATGGTGAGCATCCCGACGATCACGCCGGGGTAGTCGACGACGGTGTAGGCCTGCCAGGTCCGGTAGCCGACGCCGAACTCGCCGGAGATCATCTCCGCCGAGATCACGCAGATCCACGAAACGCCCATGCCGACGGACAAGCCGCCGAACACGCCGGGCAGCGCGCCCGGCAGCACGACGTTCCACAGCACCCGCCGCCGCGAGCCGCCCATCGTGCGGATCGCGTCCTCCCAGACCACCGGCAGCGCGCGCACCGCGTGCCGGGTGCTGACCACGACCGGGAAGAACGCCGCGAGGAAGGTGATGAACACGATGCCCTGCTCGTTGGTGGGGAACAGCAGGATCGCGATCGGCACCACCGCGATCGCCGGGATCGGCCGCACGACCTCCAGCAGCGGCTGGACGACGTCGGACGTGCCGCGGGAGCGCGCGATCGCCGTGCCGAGCGCGATCCCGAGCACCGCGGCCAGTGCGAAACCGGTGACGATCCGGCGCAGCGAGTCGAGCAGGTCCTGGTAGTAGACGGCGGTGCCGAGCTGGTAGCCGAGGTCGCGGGCGACCTCGACCGGCGTGGGCAGGCGGTCGAAGTGCAGCCACAGGTCGACGTCGAACGCGGTCAGCAGCTCCCACACGACCAGCGCGGCGACGATGCTGCCCGCGCGGACGGCGAGCCGCCCGAACCGGCGTCTCGGTGGTGCGGGCGGGGCTTCCGTGACGGCCGGTTGGCGGTCGAGGGTCTGGGTCATCGGGACTCCTCCACGGCTTGCGCGTAGCCGACGATCGAGCCGGGGTGCCCGGCGAGGTGGGCACGGGCGCCGTCTTCGGTGGTGAAGGGCAGCAGCGCGCCGCCCGCGTCGCGCACCCAGACCGCCTTGTCGGCGAACCAGCGGGTGCCCGTGGCCGCGTCCGGGACGTAGGCCGCGCGGACCGGCTTCCCGGCGTGGGCCACGGCCTTGAGCAGGCACGACGGCGTGGCGGCGGGGTGCGTCGCGGTCTCGCCGGCCAGCCACAGCTCGCCCGCGGTGCGCGGATCGGTGACCGGCCGCGAGCACGTCGTGTCGAAGCCCGTCACCGGGGCCGGGTTGTCCGAAGAGGACACTGCGGTGCCGTAGGCCGGGCCGTAGATCTCCCGCAGGTACCGGTCGTCGACGAACGCGCCGAGGTCGAGCCGCTTGATGTTGCCGATCGAGCGCAGGAACGGCGCGTCCGTTTCCAGCGCACTGATCAGCGGCCGTTTCAACGGCAGGTCGAAGGTGACCATGCCGCCGGCACCGTTGTAGAGGTAGACGACCTCGGGTGGCAGCTTGGTGGCGGCGGCGACCTTCAGTGCCGCGTCCATCGGGTGCCGGTGCAGGTAGTCCGTCGCGTCGCGTTGCGCGCGCAGGAACTCCGTGACGACGTCGTGGTGGGTGTCCGCATAGGACTCCCGGACGACCACGCCGTGCCAGGTCGGCAGGTTCAGCGCCGACCCGTCGTAGAGCAGCCGCGCCTGGTTCGCGAACACCAGCTGACCCGGCCACGCGACGAACTGCCCGAGCGCGTCGACCGCGCCGGACTGCAGCCCGGACGCGCCGACCGCGGGCGCCTGGTTCTGGACGTGGACGTCGTCGGGGCCGATTCCCACGTTCTGCAGCGCGTGCACGGTGGTGCCGTGCCCGGCCGAGCCGATGCTGGCGGAGATCTTCTTGCCGCGCAGGTCGGCCAGGGTGTGCGCGGGCGACTTCGGCGGCACGACGACCATGTTCAGCGCGCCCAGCAGGTTGTAGCCGGTGGCGGCGACGAGCTTGGTCCGGCCGTCGCCGAACTCCTGCGTCCGGGAACCGTTGATGAGCAACGGGTAGTCGCCCATCGAGCCGATGTCGATCTTGCCCGCGACCATCTGCGCGGTGATCGGCGCGCCGGTGGAGTAGTCCTGCCAGGTGACGTGATAGCGCTTACCGTCCCGGTTGCCGAGCTCGGCGAGGCGCTTCTCGAAGGACCCGAGCGACCGCAGCAGCGTGCCCGCGGTGACGGTGTTGATCGTCTTCGACTGGTAGCCGATGACCACGTCGACGTCGCTCGACGTCGAGGCGTTCGCGGTGCAGCCCGCGGCCAGCAGCGCGGCGGCGAGCAGGAGCCGGACCGTCTTCACCGCAGCAGGTAGGGCATGTTGATGGTGACCGCGCCGGTCGGGCAGCGGGCCGCGCACGGCCCGCAGTACCAGCACTCGTCGACGTGCATGTACGCCTTGTCGGTGTCCGGGTCGATGGCCAGCGAGTCGAGCGGGCACATGTCGACGCACAACCGGCAGCCGTCGAGGCACTTCGACTCGTCGATGGTCACCGGGACGTCGACCCGGCTCGGCACGAGGGGCATGGTGGTCTCCTTCAGGAACGGTCGAGGCGGGCGCGCATGGTCAGGCGGTCGCCGCGCAGCCGGATGTATTCGAGGTCGACGGGCCGCCCGTCGGCGAAGTGCGTGAGGCGTTCCCACCGCAGGAGCGCCGCGCCCGGCGGGACTTCCAGCACGGCGGCGGTTTCGGTGTCGGCGTTGAGGGCTTCGACGTCGATGTCGGCGTAGCCCAGCCGCTGCCCGGACGTCTCCTCGATCAGCGCGAAGACGTCCCGGCCGGCGAGGTCGTGCTCCAGCAGCGGCTTCCCGATCTCCGGCAGCAGGTAGGTCAGGTCGAGCGAGAGCGGGACACCGTCGAGCCGTCGCAGGCGTTCGAGGTAGACGACCTCGGAGCGCTCGGGCACGCCGAGCCGGTGCGCGACGACGGCGGGCGCGGGCACGAGGTCGGCCGCGCGGACCTCGTTGGTGACCTCGCCGTGCTCCCGCAGCACCTCGGCGAGCCCGGCCAGCCGGTTGAGCCCGTGCGGGTACTTGTGCCCGACGACGACCGTGCCGACGCCGGGCTGGCGCGCGATCAGGCCGTCGTCGCGCAGCAGCGCGAGGGCTTCCCGCACGGTGTTCCGGGTCACCGAGAACTCCGCTGTGAGGTCCTCTTCACACGGCAGCGCCTCCTCGGCCAGCACCTGACGGCGCAGCAGGTCGGCGAGCTGCCGGGCGCTGTCGGACCTGGTCCGGCGGGGTGTCGTGGGCATGGCGGCGAGAATGGCCAGCGCACGTTAACACCGTGTTACGCCACTTCCGGCGGCATCGGCGATGCGCTGACCAGCGAAAACAGCTGTCCAGGGCGGACTTCCGCCGCTCACTATCTGGGACGTGCGAGGGCGGCCGCCGGTGGTGCGCCGCTCGGTGAAATCGTGGACCCTGATCTGTACGCCGGGAGAAGGAGTGAAATGGGAAAGGTCACGGCCACCGCGGAGCGCACCATCGACGCCCCGGCCGACAAGGTCCGCGCGCTCGTCGCCGACTACGCCGAGACGCGGCCGAAGCTGCTCACCGAGCACTACCGCGACTACCAGGTGACCGAGGGCGGCGTCGGCGCCGGGACCAAGGCGAGCTGGAAGCTCCAGGCGACGTCGAAGCGCGTGCGGGACGTGGCGGCGACCGTCACCGAGCCTCGCCCGGGCACGCTGGTCGAGACGGACGCGAACTCCAGCATGGTCACCACCTGGACGGTCACCGAAGCGGGTGACAGCAGCGTGGTGAAGATCGAGACCACGTGGGACGGTGCGGGCGGTATCGGCGGCTTCTTCGAAAAGACCTTCGCGCCTGGTGGGCTCAAGAAGATCTACGACGGCGTCCTCGGGAAGCTCGCCGAAATAGTGTGACAGCGGCGCGAAGCGCCTCCGTCGAGGGTGGCGGCGGCGAAGAAGGTCGGGTGTGACGCCTCACAATCGGAATCTGCGCCCCGGTTAACTGGTTGCATCGGGTGGAATCCGGGGCGTCTGCCCCGCTTCGAGACTTGAGAGGATCCGACGATGAGCACGGCGACCGAAATCCGGCTGGCTTCGCGTCCGGAAGGCGTGCCGACGCACGACAACTTCGAGATCGTCGACACCGAGGTGCCGACGCCGGGCGCGAACCAGATCCTGGTGCGCAACCTGATCATGAGCGTCGACCCGGCGATGCGCGGCCGGATGCGGGACGTCAAGTCCTACGCGCCGCCGTTCCAGGTCGGCGAGGTCATGTCCGGCGGGGCGGTCGGCGAGGTCGTCGAGTCGAACGTCGACGACGTCAAGGCCGGTGACCACGTGCTGCACCAGGCCGGCTGGCGCACCCACGCCGTGCTCGACGCGGGCCGGTACGTCAAGGTCGATGCGGCCGCGGCGCCGCTGTCGACGTACCTCGGCGTGCTCGGCATGCCGGGCCTGACCGCGTACGCGGGCTTGCTGGAGTCGGCCGAGTTCAAGCCGGGCGACACGGTGTTCGTTTCGGGCGCGGCCGGCGCGGTCGGCTCGCTGGTGGGGCAGATCGCGAAGCTGAAGGGCGCCAAGCGCGTCATCGGCTCGGCCGGTTCGGCGGAGAAGGTCCGGCACCTGATCGACGACCTCGGCTTCGACGCCGCCTTCAACTACAAGGACGGCCCGGTCGCCGAGCAGCTGCACAAGGCGGCTCCGGAGGGTATCGACGTCTACTTCGACAACGTCGGCGGTGAGCACCTCGAAGCGGCGATCGACGCGATCACCGTGCACGGCCGGATCGCCATCTGCGGGATGATCTCCACGTACAACGCGACCGAGCCGACGCCGGCGCCGCGCAACCTCACGCAGGTCATCGCCAAGCGGCTGACCATCCGCGGCCTGCTGGTGATCGACCACTGGCACCTGCAGCAGCAGTTCGTCGCCGAGATCGCGCCGCTGGTCAGCTCGGGTGAGATCAAGTACTCGGAGACGTTCGTCGACGGCATCCGCAACGCGCCGGACGCCTTCCTCGGGCTGCTGTCGGGTGCCAACACCGGCAAGATGCTGGTCCGCATCGCCGACTAGAGCAGTTCGGCCAGCTCCGGCAGGGTCGACGCGGTGTAGGTGGGCGCGGGCGAACCGGGCAGCGGGTGAACGCCGGGACGGGTGAGCAAGGCCGTCTCGAGCCCCGCCGCCTGGGCGCCCGCGATGTCCCAGTCGTGCGCGGCGATCATGACGGCCCGCTCCCCGGGGTAGGCGGCGGTGACCTGCCGGTAGGGCTCGGGCGCCGGCTTGAGCCTGCCGACCTGCTCGGCCGAGAAGATCCGGTCGAGCAGCGGAGCCAGGCCGGCGTTCTGCAGTTGCGCCTCGGCGGTGGCGAGCGGCGAGTTGGTCAGCGCGACGAGGGTGTGGCCCTGGTCGCGGAGCTTCGCCAGGCCGGGTTCGACGTCCGGGTGAGCGGGCAGGCTGCGCAGTCCTTCGCCGACCTTCGCGAGATCGACCTCCCGCCCGTGCCGGGCGGCGACCTCGATGGCGGCTTCGCCGGCGATGCCCGCGAAGTCGCGGTAGCCGCCGGTCGCCGTCACCGTGAGGACCGTGTGGATGGCCAGGCCGAACCACTCGCGCCGTAGCTCGGGGCCGCCGATGGTGGCGTCGAGCGCGGCGAGGTCCAGCAAGGTCTCGTTGACGTCGAGGACGCACAGCATGCGGCGCTCCGGAGGTTCGAAGGATGTCGTACCTGACCGAAGGTACGATAGTTGTCGTACCATGTCCAGCATGCCCGGTGAACTGCCGATCCCGGAGATGGCCGACGTCGAACTCGGCGCGGTCCTGTCCGCCCTCGCCGACCCGCACCGCCGAGGGGTGGTGCTCGAACTCCTGCGCGGCGACGGTGGCGAGCGGGCGTGCTCGTCGTTCCCGCTGCCGATCGCCAAGTCGACCCGGACGCACCACTGGAAGGTGCTGCGCCAGGCCGGCCTCGTCCGCCAGCGCGACGCGGGGAACGGCACGTTCGTCCGCTTGCGCCGGGAGGAGTTCGACGCGCAGTTCCCCGGCTTGCTCGACGTCGTCGCCGGGATCAGTACTGCTCGGTCGACGCCCGCCGGGTGAGGCTCGCGTTCAGCTCAGCGGCCGGGATCGGCGGGTCGATCCGGGAATGCCGGAGCGGGCTCGTAGGGCGCTCGGTCCCGGGGCTGCTCGGTGTCCGGTTGGTGAGGTCGACGACGTAGTCGTTCGCGGCGGCCTGGCTTCGGACCGCCGGGCGCCTTCGGCTAAGTGGCGTGCGCCGCAGTGCCTTGCCGGGCGTGGTGACCGCCTGCATCAGTACCGCCCGGTCAACGCCCCTGGTTGAGGCGCGTTCGGCTCCGCCGCCGTTTCGGCAGGTCGATCCGGGCGCGCCGGAGCGGCACACGGGCGGCGGCTGGTGTGCTGCTCGATCGCTGGGCTGCTCGGTTGGCGACATGTTTATCGGGGCGACCCGGTTCCGGGTCCAAGGGTCGCGCTGATCAGTATTGCTCGGTCAGCGCTCGGTGGTCGAGGCGTGCGTCCAGCTCCTCCGCCGTGACCGGCAACGCCATCTGGTCCCGCATGATCGTGCCCAGCGATGGCAGCGCCGAGCGGTCCGGCCACGTTTCCGGCTTCCACAGCGACGAGCGCAGGAACGCCTTCGCGCAGTGCATGTACAGCTCTTCGACCTCCACGACCACCGCGAGCCGGGGCCGTTTCCCCTGCACCACCAGCGAGTCGAAGAACGGCGCGTCCGACACCAGCTTCGCCCGGCCGTTCACCCGCAGCGTCTCGTTCATGCCCGGCACCAGGAACAACAACCCGGCGTGCGGGTTGTCGACGATGTTGCGGAAGCTGTCGATCAGCTTGTTGCCCGGCCGGTCCGCCAGCACCAGGGTCTGCTCGTCGAGCACCAGCACCGACCCCGCCGGGTCGCCACGGGGTGAGACGTCGCAGCTGCCGTCCGGTGCCGAAGTCGCCAGCAGCACGAACGGCGAGTGCACGATCAGGTTCCTCGCGTGCTCGTCGATCCGGTCGATGACCTTCTTCCGCGTCAGCTCGGCCGCCTCGCCGATCACGGCCCGCAAGGCCTCGTGCGTGTCGATGATCCCCATGTCCCCAACCTAGCGGCCGGCACCGGCGATCCGGCCCATGATGGCGGCGCGCGCGGCCTCCGAGGACTTGTGCACCACCAGGTCCGTCGAATAGCCGTGCTTCACGAAGACGCCGTCGAGCTGGAACGTGCCGTAGCCGTGCGCCTGGGTGAACAGTTGCTCCATCAGCTCCAGCGCGGTCGCCGGGTCGGGGGCCACCGCCAGGCAGCGCAGCAGGAACTCGTCGGTCAGCCGGCGGGTCTGTTCGTGCAGGCCGGTGTGCTCGGGGCCGTGCAGGCCGTCGGCGTAGATCACGTTCATCCCGGCCCGGCGCTCGATGAGGTAGCGCGTGTACGCGCCCGCCGCCGCGGCCAGGGCGTCCACCGGGTCCTCGTGCTCCGCGGCCGCCTCGGTGACGCGGTCGGCGAGCTGGCAGGCGATGTTGCCCGCCACCTCGGCCAGCAGGCTCTCCCGGGAGGCGAAGTGCCGGTACGGCGCGCCGGGGCTGACCTTCGCGCGGCGCGCGACCTCGGCGACCGAGAAGCCCGCGAACCCCTGCTCGGCGATCAGGTCAAGGGATACGCGCACGAGCTCGCCGCGGAGGTCGCCGTGGTGGTACTTGCCGCCCATGACCTGGATCACATCTCTCGTTCGAAATATGTAAGAGGCCTCTTACGTAGGCATGTATGAGACCTCTTACAACGACGGTACTTGAACTTGGAGGGTTCCATGAGCACCACCACGCACGCCATCGCCGTCCCGGCGCCGGGCGCGCCGCTGGCGCCGACCACGATCGAGCGCCGTGACCTGCGTCCCGACGACGTGCTGATCGACATCGCCTACGCCGGCATCTGCCACAGCGACATCCACCAGGCCAAGGAGGACTGGGGCCAGGCGATCTTCCCGATGGTCCCGGGCCACGAGATCGCCGGCGTGGTCGCCGCGGTCGGTTCGGACGTCACGAAGTACCAGGTGGGCGACCGCGTCGGCGTCGGCTGCATGGTCGACTCCTGCGGCGAGTGCGAATACTGCCTGGCCGGCACCGAGCAGTTCTGCGTCAAGGGCAACGTCCAGACCTACAACGGCGTCGGCTTCGACGGCGAGAACACCTACGGCGGCTACAGCAACCAGATCGTCGTGAAGGACGCCTTCGTCTGCCGCATCCCCGAGGGCATCGACCTCGACGTCGCCGCGCCGCTGCTGTGCGCGGGCATCACCACCTACTCGCCGCTGCACCACTGGGGTGCCGGCCCCGGCAAGAAGGTCGCCGTGATCGGCCTCGGCGGGCTCGGCCACATGGCCGTCAAGATCGCCGCCGCCATGGGTGCCGAGGTGACCGTGCTGAGCCAGAGCCTCAAGAAGCAGGAGGACGGCCTCAAGCTCGGCGCGAAGGACTACTACGCGACCAGCGACGAGTCGACGTTCGACGTGCTCAAGGGCAAGTTCGACATCATCCTCAACACCGTGTCGGCCAAGCTGCCGGTGGACGCCTACCTCGGCCTGCTGCGGGTCGGTGGAGCCATGGTGAACGTCGGCGCGCCCGGCGAGCCGCTGAACTACAACGCCTTCTCGCTGCTCGGCGGCAACAAGGTGCTGGCGGGCTCGATGATCGGCGGCATCGCCGAGACCCAGGAGATGCTGGACTTCTGCGCCGAGCACGGCATCGGCGCGGAGATCGAGACCATCTCGGCCGACCAGGTCAACGAGGCCTACGAGCGCGTCGAGAACTCCGACGTCCGCTACCGCTTCGTCATCGACGCCAAGACGATCGGCGCCTGAGCGCGGCGCACGGCAACCGGATCAGAACACCACGGTCCGGTTGCCGTGCACCAGCACCCGGTTCTCCAGGTGCCAGCGGAGACCGCGGGCCAGCGTGACCTTCTCGATGTCCCGGCCCTTGCGGACCATGTCCTCGACCGAGTCGCCGTGGTCCACGCGGATGACGTCCTGCTCGATGATCGGGCCCGCGTCGAGGTCGGCCGTCACGTAGTGGCAGGTCGCGCCGACCAGCTTCACCCCGCGCGTGTGCGCCTGGTGGTACGGCTTCGCGCCGATGAACGACGGCAGGAAGCTGTGGTGGATGTTGATCGCCCGGCCCGCCCACTCGCGGCACAGGTCGGCGGGCAGGATCTGCATGAACCGGGCCAGCACCACCGCGTGCGGCTCGTGCTCGCCGACCAGCTTGCGCACCTGCTCGAACGCCGCCGCCTTGTCACCGGGCGGGAACGGCACGTGGTGGAACGGGATGCCGTGCGCGCGGGTGATGTCGGCCAGCGACTCGTGGTTGCCGATCACCGCGGCGATGTCGATGTCGAGCTCGCCGGAGGCGACCCGGCCGAGCAGGTCGTACAGGCAGTGCCCGGCCTTGGACACGAGGATCACCGCGCGGCGCCGCTCCCCGGTGTCGGTGACCTGCCAGCTCGACTCGGCGGACAGCTCCGCGGCCACCTCGCCGAAGCGGGCGCGCAACTCGGCGGCGTCGAACGGCAGCGAGTCGGCCCGGACCACCTGGCGGGTGAAGAACCAGCCCGTGTCCGGGTCGGTGTGGTAGGCCGCCTCGACGATCCAGCCGCCGTGCTCGGCGAGGAACCCGGAGATCCGGGCGATGATGCCGGTGCGGTCGGGGCAGCCGAAGGTGATGACGTAGCGGCGTTCGGGAGCGGTCACGCCGGGTATTGTCCCCCGCGCTGGTCAGGGCGCCGCGAGCGGTGCGAGCAGAGCCGGGTCGCCCACGACGGTCGCCGAGTTCGGGCGACCCCACAACGCCCGGTAGACGTCGTCGGGGTCGCCGCTCAGCTCGACGTCCGGGACGCCCGGCTCGCCGGCGCGGGCGTGCTCGCCCGGCGCCAGGTGCAGGGCCCAGGTGTGCCCGGCGGCCGTGAGGTGGACCGTCGTCGCCACGGGGTAGCGGGGTGAGCGGCGCGGAACGAGGAACGTCGCGTACTCGTCGATGCCGTCGAGGGTGAACGCGGGGGAGAGCCGCGTCGCCGGGACGGGGTCGAGGGCGGACTCCGCGTCGAGCCGGTGGACCGCGGCTTCGTGCGCCATCCGCCGCGCCCAGTCGCCGACCGTGATCCCGAACCCGGGGAACGGCGAGCGCGCGGGCGTCTCCGGCGGCCGGCTGAGGGCTTCGCGCGCGGCCAGGCGCTGCCCGTCCCACCAGCCGAGCAGGTCGTCCCACCCCTCCGGCGGCGTCGCGTCCGGCTCGCGGTTCATGGCCGTCGCGACCGCGAAGGCGTGCACCCACGCCAGGTGCCGCACCAGGTCATGGACAGTCCACTTCGGACAGTTCCGGACCGGGGCCGCCGGGCCCGCCGCCAGCGCGGCCCGCTTCAGTGCGTCGGTGTGGACGTCGACGACCTCGAGGAAATCCATCCGCCGACCGTAGCGCGCGCAGCCTGAGACGCCGTCCAAACTCGATCGCGCCGACCAGGCCGAGCCCGAGGCTGAACGACAACAGCAGGCCCTTGGCCGGTTCGTCGGCGAACGCGGCGCCGCCGGCGAGGCCGATCAGCACGCTGTACATCGCCCAGATCGCCGCGCCGGCGGCGTCGAGGGGCACGAACCGGCGCAGCGGGTAGCCGAGGCTGCCGTTGGCGAGCGCGCTGGCGACGCGGCCGCCCGGGAGGTAGCGGGCCGCGATGATCAGCAGCCCGCCGTGGCGGCGCACCTGGTCGCGGGCCCATTCGTGGCGACGGCGGCCGTCGGGGCCGCGCTGCAGCCGGGCGATCGCCTGCGGTCCGGCGGACCGGCCGACGGCGTACCCGAGGCAGTCGCCGGCCCACGCGCCCGCGGCCGCCACCGCGGCCAGCAGGGCGAGCCGCGCCGGATCGGGGCCGAGCAGGACGGCGACCGTGACCACGGTGGTCTCGCTGGGCATGAACGGCAGCAGCGCGTCCAGCCCGGACACGGCGAAGACGAGCACCCACAGCCACGGCGAGCCGAGCGTGCCGCGCAGCAGCTCGGTGACCTGCCCCAGGAGTTCCACGGCTCAATGGTGATCACCGGAGGTCACTTCGGGGTGACGCAGCGGGGGTGGCCCGGTGAACGTTCACCCGGGGGCGACCGACGGCCAGGGAACGGTCAGCTCGCCGAGCCGGATCCGGGACGGCGGGCCCAGCACCGGCCAGCCCCGCGCGGCCAGCAGCCGGACGGTTTCCAGCCAGCGCGACCGCACGCCGAACGCCTGGTGCGGGGCCGCCGTCGCCCAGCACGTGTCCAACGCGGACAGCAGCTCGTGGACGCGCTCACCGGGCACGTTCCGGTGGATCAGCGCCTTCGGCAGCCGCTCGGCGATCGTCGACGGGCGGTCCAGCCCGGCCAGCCGCATCGACAGCGTCAAGGAGACCGGTCCGCCCCGGGCGACCAGGACCCACGTCGACAGCCGCCCGATCTCGTCGCACGTGCCTTCGACCAGCAGCCCTTCGGCGGGCATCGAGTCCAGCATCAGCTGCCACGCACCGGCGACCTCGTCCTCCGCGTACTGCCGCAGCACGTTGAACGCCCGCACCAGCACCGGCCGCGTCCCGGCCAGCTCGAACCCACCGCGGCGGAAGTCCAGCCACGGCGGCGACGCGGCGGGCCGTGCGGCGGCCACCCGCACCGGGTCCAGCTCCAGGCCCAGCACGCGGACGTCCGGGCGGACCCGCCGCAGCCGGCGGGCCAGCTCGACCGTCGTCACCGGGGAAGCGCCGTAGCCGAGGTCGACGACCAGCGGCGCGTCGGCCGCGCGCAGCAGCCGGGAGGTGGCCGGCGCGGCCGCGATCCACCGGTCGACCCGGCGCAGGCGGTTCGGGTTGGTCGTGCCGCGCGTCGGGGCGCCGACCGGGGTCAATTTCCTTCGGTCAGCCACTTCGCCGTGAATTCGGCCTCGCGCTCGAGCAGCTTCGTGACCTGCTCGGCGATCACGCTCTCCAGCTTCCCGCCGAACAGCGGGATCCGGACCGTCACCTCGCCGCTGATCCGCAGCACGGTCTTGTCCCCGTTGGCCAGCAACGCGGTCCGCGCGCTGATCTCGCCCGGGACGCCGCCGACCTCGACGGTCGCGTTGCCCTGCCGTCCGGTGCCGTCGTTGCTGACGCGCCAGGTCTGCGTGCGGGTCACCCGCAGGTCGCCCTTGTGCAGCGTCCGGACCGCCTGCGGCAGCTTGTCCGCGCTGATGCCCTGCCGCAGCTCGTACCGCAGGTCCGTGCCGGACACCTCGTAGGACAGCAGGGCCGCGTCGTGCCCGCCGAGCTGCTCCAGGCGGGCCCGCAGCGCCTCTTCGCCGGCGACCGCCGCGTACGTCGCGGCGACGTCGGCGGAGAACTCAGCGCGGTGCTCGATCCGGGATCCCATGAGCCGGACAGTACCGTCAGACGCGTGAACTCCGCCCGAACTCCCGCTCTCCCGAAGCTCGCCGCGTACACGACGCTGCGCCTCGGCGGCCCGGTCCGCCGCTTCGTCAGCGCCGTGACCAGCGAAGACCTCGTCGCGGTCGTCCGCGACGCGGACGCGGCGGGCGAGCCGGTGCTGCTGCTCGGCGGCGGCTCCAACCTGGTGGTCGGCGACGCGGGGTTCGACGGAACGCTCGTCGAGGTGGCGAACACCGGCTGGCAGCGTGACGGGGACCACGTGCAGGTCGAAGCCGGCCAGAACTGGGACGCGTTCGTCGCCGGGCTGGTCGAGGCCGGGCTGGGCGGGCTCGAATGCCTCTCCGGCATCCCCGGCAGCGTCGGGGCGACGCCGATCCAGAACGTCGGCGCGTACGGCTGCGAAGTCGCCGAGTCGATCGTCTCGGTGGAGCTGTACGACCGCGTGACGCGCGAAGTGCGCACGCTCAAGGCCGACGAGCTCGGCTTCGCCTACCGCACCAGCGTGCTCAAGGGCACGGACACCGGCGTCGTCCTCTCGGTGCGCTTCGAGATCCGCGAAGACGGCCTTTCCGCGCCCATCCGTTACGCCGAGCTGGCGCGCACGCTCGGCGTCGAGATCGGCGCGCGCGTCCCGGCCGCCGAAGCCCGCGAAGCCGTCCTCGGGCTGCGTCGCGGCAAGGGCATGGTGCTCGACCCGGCCGACCACGACACGTGGAGCGCCGGCTCGTTCTTCACCAACCCGATCGTCCCGTCGGCCGACGCCGAGGCCGTCCTCGCGCGGATCACGGCCGCCGTCGGCGCCGAGGTGCCGCAGTACCCGGCCGACGGCGGCGTGAAGCTGTCCGCGGCCTGGCTGATCGAGCGGGCCGGCTTCGGCAAGGGGTACCCCGGACCGGGGAACCGGGTTTCGCTGTCGACCAAGCACACCCTGGCCCTCACCAACCGCGGCGACGCGACGACCGAGGACCTGTTGGTGCTGGCCAGGGAGGTCCGCGACGGCGTCTTCGAGCGCTTCGGCGTCCGGCTGCACCCCGAGCCGCTGCTGATCAACTGCGTCATTTGAGCCGAAACGGGCAACCTGTACGTGTGTAGGACGTCTTTGTCGACAAAGACGTCCGCCACCTGATCGGTTGGTCATGACCTTCCAGCAGGTAACGTCGGCTGGGCCACCAGCGCTAAAGGCGTGTGCCCGCTGGTCGGCGGGGGATTCCAGGAGGTTTCGGTGATCGAACGGCGTACGGTCTTCAAGGCTGCCCTGGCGGCTGGAGCCGCACTGGCCGCCGCCGCGTGTTCGAGCGAGAACGGCGGCAACGCGCTGCCGACCGGGGCGGCCGGTGCCGACGGCGAAGGCGCACAGGCCGTGGCGAAGATCACGGCCGAGCCCGCCGCCGACGCCAAGGACGTCCCGGTGCTCAAGCCCGCCGTGCTGAAGGTCGCCGACGGCAAGCTCACCGAGTGCAAGCTGACCGCCGACGGCGGCAAGGCCGTCAAGGGCGACCTCGCGCCGGACGGCCTCACCTGGACCAGTTCCGAGCCGCTCGGCTACGGCAAGACCTACACCTACGCGGCCAAGGCCACCGGCTCCGACGGCAAGCCGGTCGAGTTCAAGGGCAGTTTCACCACGCTCAACCCGGCCAAGCAGGTCCGCGCCACGCTGAACCCGGCCGACAACCAGACCGTCGGCGTCGCGATGCCGATCAGCGTCAAGTTCGCCTCGCCGGTCAAGGACCGCAAGGCCGTCGAGAAGGCCCTGTCCGTGAAGACGGACAAGGAGGTCGAAGGCGCGTGGGGCTGGCTGTCCGACAGCCAGGTCGACTACCGGCCGAAGGAGTACTGGCCGCAGAACATCACGGTGAACGTCGAGGCGAAGCTGTACGGCGTCGACCTCGGCGGCGGCGCGTACGGCAAGGCCGACGTCACCACGAAGTTCAAGATCGGCCGCAACCAGGTGGTCAAGGTCAACACCCCGGACCACCAGATGCGCGTCTACCGCAACGGGGCGCAGGTCAAGAGCTACCCGTGCGCGAACGGGCTGGACGCCGAGGTCGACCGCAACACCCCGAACGGCACCTACATCATCATGACCAAGGAGCCGACGGCCGTCTTCGACAACGCCCGCTACGGCTACACGAACGTCAACAAGAAGTGGGCCTGCCGGTTCTCCAACCACGGCGAGTACATCCACGAGAACCAGGACAACGCGGCCAACATCGGGAAGAACAACAACTCCCACGGCTGCGTCAACCTGCTCGAAGCCGACGCCAAGGACTACTTCGACTCCGCGCTGATCGGCGACCCGGTCGAGATCACCGGCTCGAAGCTCAGCCCGCCGATGGCCTCGGACGTCAAGGACTGGAACTACAGCTGGGCGGCCTGGCAAGGGCTGGGTGCGAAGTAACCCGTGCGCACCGAAGTCGTCGGGCACGGCGGGGTCCGGCTCGGCCTGCGGGTCGAGGGCGCGGAGAACACCACGCCGATCGTGTTCGTGCACGGCTGGGCGCAGTCGGCCCGGTGCTGGGACGCGCAGCTCGCCGACCCGGCCCTGACCGAGCGGTTCCGCCTGGTCGCGATGGACCTGCGGGGGCACGGCGCCTCCGACGTCCCGGTCACCGGGTACGACGACCCGCAGGTCTGGGCGGACGACCTCGCCGCCGTGCTCGACTTCGCCGGCCCGGAGGCGATCGTCGTCGGCTGGTCCTACGGCGGTCTGGTGCTGATGGACCACATCCGGGTGCACGGCACCGCACGGCTGCGCGGGCTCGTGCTCGTCGGGGCCATCACCGAGATCGGCCGCGACCGGCCGGGCGGGCGCGTCGGGCCGCTGATGCGCGAGCACATGCGGGCGATGCTTTCGGACGATCCGGACACCGCGGTCCCCGCGCTCACCGCGTTCACCCGTGGGATGGCCACCGGACCGGTGCCCGGTGCGCAGGTCCAGGCCCTGCTCGGGGCTTCTCTCAGCGTGCCGCCTTCGGTCCGTTCGGCGCTCTTCCGCCGGGACGTCGGCAGCGAAGAAGTGCTGGTCGGGATCGACAAACCGGTCCTCGTCGCGCACGGCACGGCCGACCGCGTGATCGAGCCCTCGGCCGCCGAACACGCACTCGGGAAGATTCCGGGTGCCGTGGGGCGTTGGTTCGTTGATGGGGGGCACGCGCCCTTCGCCGAGTCCGCGGCCGAGTTCGACGCGGTGCTCCGGCAGTTCGCCGAGGAACGCTGAAGCGGGAGAAGTGACCAGGTGACCAGCAACATCCGAAGGTTCCGCGCTGCGCCGCGCCGGATCGCGGTGCTGTCCGTGCACACCTCGCCACTGGAGCAGCCCGGGACAGGGGACGCGGGCGGGCTGAACGTCTACGTCAGCCAGACCGCGACGGAGATGGCCCGCCGCGGCATCGAGGTCGAGGTGTTCACCCGCGCGACCGCGTCCGGCCAGCCACCGGTGGCTGAGCTGGTGCCCGGCGTGACGGTCCGGCACGTCCCGGCCGGCCCGTTCGAGCCGCTGGGCCGCGACGAGCTGCCCGCCCAGCTGTGCCCGTTCACCTCCGGCGTGCTGCGGACCGAGGCCTTCCACGAGCCCGGTCACTACGACCTCATCCACTCGCACTACTGGCTGTCGGGCCAGGTCGGCTGGCTCGCCCGCGACCGGTGGTCCGTGCCGCTGGTGCACACCGCGCACACACTGGCGAAGGTGAAGAACGCCGCGCTGGCCGATGGCGACAAGCCCGAACCGCGCACCCGCGTGATCGGCGAGGAGCAGGTGGTCGCCGAAGCCGACCGGCTGGTCGCCAACACCGCCGTCGAGGCACGCCAGCTCATCGAGCTCTACGACGCCGCGCCGGACGCGGTGCACGTCGTGCCGCCGGGCGTCGACCTCGAGCGCTTCACGCCGGGCTCGAAGTCCGTCGCGCGCGCCGAGCTGGGGCTGGCCGACGACGACGTCGTGCTCGCCTTCGCCGGCCGGATCCAGCCGCTCAAGGCGCCGGACGTGCTGCTGCACGCCGCGGCCGCGATGCTGCGCCGCCGTCCCGAGCTGGCCGCGCGGCTGGTCGTGCTGGTCGTCGGCGGGCCGTCGGGGACCGGGCTGGAACAGCCGCAGGCCCTGCGCGAGCTGGCCGTCTCGCTCGGCATCGAGCGGCAGGTCCGGTTCCTGCCGCCGCAGCCGGGCGAGCGCCTCGCCCGCGTCTTCCGCGCGGCCGACGTCGTCGCGGTGCCGAGCTACAACGAGTCGTTCGGCCTGGTCGCCCTCGAAGCGCAGGCCTGCGGGACGCCGGTGGTCGCCGCCGAGGTCGGCGGGCTGCCGGTGGCGGTGCCGCACGGCGTCTCGGGGCTGCTGGTGCCGGGGCACGGCGCCGACGAGTGGGCGGACGCGCTGGCCGCCGTCGCGCTGCGCCCGGACCGGCGGGCCGAACTGGGCGCCAACGCGGTCGTGCACGCGCGCCGGTTCTCCTGGCGCCGCACGACGGACGCGCTCCTGGACATCTATGCTCAGGCCACCAGTGCCTTCTCCCGTGCGCTGGACCTGCGCGCGGAGGTGGCGGTGTGAGCCTGGACGAGCTGATCCGGTCTACTTTGGACTCCGCGGAGCTGGAGTACGACCGGCGCGGACCGGGCCGGTACTTCGTCACCCTGCCGGGCACCAAGAAGCTGCAGACGAACGCGTGGCTGGTCGACGGCGACCACGCGTTCTCGGTGGAGGCCTTCGTCTGCCGCCGTCCCGATGAGTCCCATGAGGACGTTTACCGCTTCCTGTTGCAGCGCAACGCCAGGCTCTACGGTGTGCACTACACAGTGGACAATCTCGGGGACATCTACCTGGTCGGCCGGTTCGGCAAGGAGACGATGAGCGCCGACGAGCTCGACAAGGTGCTCGGCCAGGTGCTGGAAGCGGCCGACGGCGACTTCAACACCCTGCTGGAGATCGGCTTCGCGACGTCGATCAAGCGCGAGTGGGACTGGCGCGTCTCCCGTGGTGAGTCCTTGGCCAACCTCCAGGCGTTCAAGCACCTCGTCACGCCCGAGAAGCCGCACGAGCCGGGCTTGACCGAGTCGTGACCCGGGCCGTGCAACGGCACGGAACCGGACATCCGTCTCCCCGCCAGCCGAAACTGGAGGGAGACGCAGGATGCGGACTCGATGGAGAGCCGGGCTCGCCGCGGTGGGCGTGGTGTTCGTGCTGGCGGGGTGCTCGGCGGGGCAGGGGACGTCAGCGTCCACGGCGGACAGTGCCGGTTCCGGGCCGGTCCCGGTCGCGCCGCAGCAGGGCAGCGGCAAGGCCGGACCGGAGAAGGTGACCCCACCGCAGCCGGGTGCCACCGATCGCAAGCTTTCGCGCAGCGCCCGGCTGGAACTGACCGCGACCAAGGTGGTCGACGTCGTCGCGCAGGCCCGCGGGATCGCGCAGGGCGCCGGCGGCTACACCGGCCAGGAGAGCACCGGTGACGACCTGGCGACGCTCAACCTCGCCGTGCCGGCCGACAAGCTCGACGGCGCCCTCGACCAGCTGTCGCACCTGGGCACCAGCCTGGTGAAGCGGGAGCTGAACACCCAGGACGTCACCGAGCAGGTCGTCGACGTCGAAGCGCGGCTGGCGACCCAGCGCGCCTCGGTGGAGCGCATCCGCGCGCTGCTGGCGAAGGCGACTTCGGTGTCCGAGATCGCGTCGGTGGAAAGCGAGCTGACGAGCCGCGAGGCGACGCTGGAATCACTCGAACAGCAGCGGAACTCCCTGGCCGGCAGCGTCGCGATGGCGACCGTGGCGATGACCATCCGCAGCGTCGCCGCCCCGCCGCCGCCGCCGGAGGACCACAGCGGGTTCCTCGGTGGGCTGGCCGGCGGCTGGCACGCGTTCCTCGTCTTCGGCGGCGGCCTGCTGACCGTGCTGGGTGCGCTGGCGCCGTTCCTGCTGTTCCTCGTGCCGCTGGGGTGGCTCGGCTGGCGGCTGTACCGCCGACGCCGTCCGGTGCCGGCAGCGGTGCCCGAGCCGAGCGAGAGCTGAGCGGAACAGGCGGGACGGCTCGAGGGAGGGGGAGTCGCGATCTCGAGCCGCCCCGCTGAAGTTCCCGCCGATCAAGGACCCGGTGACGAGGGGGGTGCCAACGGGGCCGGCGGGCCGCGGCTCGGCAGGGGGGAGACGAGCCGCGGTCAGTGCCCGAATCCGGCCGGGGAGTGCGTGGAATCCAGCCGCTCGGGACGTAGTCAACCTGTCAGATCCCGCCGGGTAATCACAAGGCTACTGGTTAGCCCGTTCGAGTGAACTTTCGAAATGTCGATAACGGTGTGCAGTCTCCTGCGGAATTTTTGCGCGTTGTTGGCGAGCGGATTTGTCGAAGGGTGAGCTGTTACTCCGGAGTAACACACTCTGGGTAGGACGGTCGCTGCGGCGGAGGTCACCAGTCGGCTCGGTGGTGCGTTCTGGCAGGCTGTGGGACATGGCCGAGATTGGGACGTTGGTGCTGCTGCGGCACGGGCAGAGCACGTGGAACGCGGAAAACCTGTTCACCGGCTGGGTGGACGTACCGCTGTCGGAGCAGGGCGAGGGCGAAGCCCGCCAGGGCGGTCAGCTGCTGGCCGACGCCGGCCTGCTGCCGGACGTGGTGCACACCTCGCTGCTGCGCCGCGCGATCTCCACCGCGAACATCGCGCTGGACGCCGCCGACCGGCACTGGATCCCGGTCAAGCGCGACTGGCGCCTCAACGAGCGCCACTACGGCGCGCTGCAGGGCAAGAACAAGAAGCAGACGCTCGACGAGTTCGGCGAGGAGCAGTTCATGCTCTGGCGCCGCTCGTACGACACCCCGCCGCCGCCGATCGACCCGGACGACGAGTGGAGCCAGGCGGGCGACCCCCGCTACGCGAACCTCGGCGACTCCGCGCCGCTGACCGAGTGCCTGAAGGACGTCGTCGAGCGGCTGCTGCCGTACTGGGAGTCCGAGATCGTGCCGGACCTGCGCGCGGGCAAGACCGTGCTGGTCGCCGCGCACGGCAACTCGCTGCGCGCGCTGGTCAAGCACCTCGACGGCATCTCCGACGCCGACATCGCGGGCCTGAACATCCCGACCGGCATCCCGCTGCGCTACGACCTCACCGAGGACCTGCAGCCGGTCAAGCCGGGCGGCGAGTACCTCGACCCCGAGGCCGCAAGGGAAGCCGCCGCCGCGGTGGCGAACCAGGGCCGCTGAGCTAGGCCGTGGTGACCGGCCGCACGCCGGTCGCCTTCCAGCCCGCCCCTTCGCGGACGACGTCGAGTTCGGTCGTGAAGGGGCGGCTGGTCACCCGGCCGGCCGCGTCGGTGACCTGCAGCGTCGTGAAGAACAGCACGACCGCCCGGCCGCCGGTGAGCGCGACGACCCCGGCCATCGGGTCCGGGCCCAGCGCCACCTTCGTGGCGCTGGCGCGGATGGCCTCGACGTAGGACGCCTTCTTCGCGCGGTACTCGTCCGCGAGCGGCCCGGCCGTGACGGCCTGGGCACGCGCGTAGCTGCCCTCCGGGTCGGCGCTGTCGGTGGTGAACAGCGCGCCCGCCGCCGTGCGGGCGCCGGCCAGCGCCGCATCGCGCAGCCCGCCCGCGCTGCCGTCGTCCGGCTGCGGTGGCGGTGCCGGCTGGGCCGGGTTCAGCGCGATGTCGGAGAGCCGCCAGCGCCCGCCGTCCCGCACCGCGGTGAAGGCGACCGTGGCCAGCCCCTTCGAGGTGCCGCTCTCCTGCTGGAGCACGGCCAGCTCCCGGACCCGGTCGCCGGTGAACTCGAGCGCGGCCGCCTCCCGCACCCGGGTGACCAGGTGCACCGGCTGCGGGTTCGTCCTGATCTGCTCGAACAACGCGGTGAGCTGGGCCTTCGCCGCCCCGGTGACGTTCTCCGCGACGGCTTGGTCGAAGGCGCCGGGGCTGCCGGAGTCGTAGCTGAACACCGCCTCCGCCGCCGCCTTCACCGCGTCGAGGGCCGCGCCCGTCCGCTGCGCGTCGACCAGTGCGAGGTTGCCGCCGACCGGCACGGCCGTGCCGGGGACCGTGCACGCGGACACCAGCAGGGCCAGCGCCGGCAGCGCCCGCCTCACAGCAGGCCGGCCTCGCGGGCCCGGGCCCCGGCCTGGAAGCGGGAGGACGCGCCGAGCAGTTCCATCAGCTCCGCCACCCGCCGCCGGTAGGTGCGCAGGCTGACCCCGAGCACTCGGGCCGCCGTCTCGTCCTTGCAGCCCGAGGCCAGCTGCTCCAGGATCTCCCGTGCGCCCAGCTCGGTGAACCTCGCCTGGTAGGACTCCAGCTCGATCGCGCCGTGCCAGGCCGCCTCGAACAGCGACTGGATGCCCTGCACCAGGGCCGGGCTGCTGAGCACGGTGTAGCCGCGCACGCCGCCGACCTGGTCGCCTGCCACGATCGCGATCCGGCGGTCGAGGATGATCGTCTCGTTGATCTCGCGCTCGGTGATCCGGATCCGGGCGCCGTTCCCGGCCATGGTCCGCAGGTGCTCCGCCAGTGCGGCGTCGAGCAGCACGCCGGGCTGGTACACCTTGCGCACGGTCATCCCGCGCACCGAGTGCTCGCGCTCGGGCACGTTCGGGTGCGCCACCGACCACGTGTGCAGGTCGCGCGCCGCGCACGAGATCTCCGTGGCGGCCTCGAACAGGTGCCCCGTCCGCTCGAACAGCTCCGCCTCGCCGCGCACCATGACGACGTCAGTCACCTTCTCCACGCATTCCAGTGTGGCAGCAAGATGCCAAAACCGGTGGTCAACCGGGCGCCGCCGGAAGGCTGGAGCCATGACCACGAACACCACCACCACTCCCGCCGCCGCGGCGGGCACCTGGCAGCTCGGCTCCTTCGAAGTCAACCGGCTCGGCTTCGGCGCGATGCGCCTGATGTCCAGTTCGGACGGTGGGATCCGCGCCCGCGAGACGTCGATCGCGGTGCTGCGCCGGGCCGTCGAACTGGGCGTGAACCACTTCGACACGGCCGCGTTCTACTTCGCCGGGCCGCGCTCGGCCAACGAGCTGCTCAACACCGCGCTGGCGCCGTACGACGACCTGGTGATCACCACCAAGATCGGCCCCGGCCGCGACTTCGCGGGCAACTTCTACACCGCCCGGCCCGAGCAGCTGCGCGCCCAGGTCGAGGAGAACCTGCGCGAGCTGGGCCTGGACCACCTCGACGTCGTCAACTACCGGATCGGCCAGAGCCTCGACCGCGGGGAAGGCTCGCTCGCCGACGGCTTCGGCGTGCTCGCCGAACTGCGCGAGGAAGGTCTCATCCGCGAGCTCGGCATTTCCAACGTCGGCCCGGAACACCTCACCGAGGCGCTCGGGATCGCGCCGGTCGTCTGCGTCCAGAACCAGTACGGCCTCACCGCCCGCCGCGAGGACGACGAACTCGTCCGGATGTGCGCCGAGCGCGGGATCGCCTTCGTGCCGTTCTTCGCCGTCGCGAGCGGTACCGGCGAGGACGCGCGGGTCGCCGAGGTCGCCCGGCGGCACGACGCCACCCCGGCGCAGGTGCGGCTCGCGTGGACGCTGCACCAGGGCCCGCACGTGCTCGCCATCCCGGGCACCGGCGACGTCGGGCACCTCGAGCAGAACGTCGCCGCGGCGGCGCTGGAGCTGACCGAAGAGGACCTGGCGGCGCTCGGGTGATTTCGCCGGAATGTCTCGCCGGGGAATCGATCGGGTGAACGCCGCCTGAAGCCCCGGCGAACATGTCCTCCGCAGGTGTCGCGGTGCTCACGACAAGGCGGACAACGCTAGGCCGGAAGCCCACTTCTCAGCTTACGATCGGCCTGTGACCACGCCTGTTTCACTCGCTCTGGCCATCGGCGCTCTCGTGGCCGGTGCGGTGGTCGGCTACCTGCTGGCGCGGGCGCGCACCCGCCGGGAGGAGGCCCGGCCGCCGGGCCCGACCGTCGCCGAGCTCCTCGAACGGCTGGTCCGCTCCTCGAACAACGGCGTCGTCGTGCTCAACCGGTTCGGCGACATGGTGCTGCACAACCCGCGGGCCTACGAGCTGGGCCTGGTGAAGGTCAACCGGGCCGACCCGCGGGCCCGCAAGGCCGCCGAGCAGGTCGTCGAGACCGACGAACCGCTGGAGATCGACCTCTCGCCGCTCGAAGCGCGCGGCCGCCAGCCGGAGGCGGTGCTCGGCCAGGTCCGGCCGCTCGGCGACGGCTTCACCGTCGTCGAGGCCGTCGACCACTCCGAGGCCATCCGGCTGGAGGCCGTGCGCCGCGACTTCGTCGCCAACGTCAGCCACGAGCTCAAGACGCCGGTGGGCGCGATCGCGCTGCTCACCGAGGCCGTGCTCGACGCCGCCGAGGACGTCGAGGAGGTCCGCCGCTTCGGCGGCAAGATCCTGCGCGAGTCCACGCGCCTGGGCCAGCTCGTCACCGAGCTGATCGCGCTGTCCCGCCTGCAGGGCGCCGAGCGGCTGCCGGACCTCAACGTCGTCGAGGTCGACGCCGTCGTCCGCGAGGCACTCGGCCGGACGACGCTCTCGGCCGAGTCGGCCGACATCCGGATCACCACCGACAGCCCCAGCGACCTGCTCATCGAGGGCGACCGGACGCTGCTGGTCACCGCGCTGTCGAACCTGCTGGAGAACGCCGTCGCGTACTCGCCCGCCGGCAGCCCGGTGTCGATCAGCAGGCGGCTCGCGGACGGGATGGTCGAAATCGCCGTCACCGACCGCGGCATCGGCATCGCCGAAGAGGAGCAGCAGCGGGTCTTCGAGCGCTTCTACCGCGCCGACAAGGCCCGCTCGCGCGCCACCGGCGGCACCGGACTCGGCCTGGCGATCGTCAAGCACGTGGCGGCCAACCACGGCGGCTCGGTCGGGCTGTGGAGCCGTCCGGGCACCGGTTCGACGTTCACCCTGCGCATCCCCGCGCACGTCCGCCCCGAACCGGCCACCGAGCCGGCGCGGGGTGGCAAGACCTCGCCGGCACCGCGGCAGGAGAAGACCCCCGAGCGCACCCCGAGGCTCGTGGTTACCGGGCAGGACAGCCCAGATCATGGAGGAAACCTGTGACCAGGGTTCTCATCGTCGAGGACGAGGAGTCGTTCGCCGACCCCCTCGCCTTCCTGCTGCGCAAGGAAGGGTTCACCGCGGCCGTGGCCGGCACCGGCCAGGCCGCGCTGGAGGAGTTCGACCGCAACGGCGCCGACATCGTGCTGCTCGACCTGATGCTGCCCGGGATGAGCGGGACGGACGTCTGCAAGCAGCTGCGCCAGCGCTCGGCCGTGCCGGTCATCATGGTGACCGCCCGCGACAGCGAGATCGACAAGGTCGTGGGCCTGGAGCTGGGCGCGGACGACTACGTGACGAAGCCGTACTCGGCGCGTGAGCTGATCGCGCGCGTCCGCGCGGTGCTGCGCCGCGGCGGCGAGCCGGGCACGGACGGCGAGCTGGCCCCGCTGGTCCTGTCGGCCGGCCCGGTCCGGATGGACGTCGAGCGGCACGTGGTGACCGTGGACGGCGCCGAGGTGTCGCTGCCGCTCAAGGAGTTCGACCTGCTCGAGTACCTGCTGCGCAACGTCGGCCGGGTGCTGACCCGCGGCCAGCTGATCGACCGGGTGTGGGGCGCGGACTACGTGGGCGACACGAAGACGCTCGACGTCCACGTGAAGCGGCTGCGCTCGAAGATCGAACCGGACCCGGGCTCGCCGCGGCACCTCGTCACCGTGCGCGGCTTGGGCTACAAGTTCGAGACGTAAGTCCTTTTTGGTGCGGTAACGCCCCGGCGGAGGCGCGCCGGGGCGAAGCCGCACCGAGTGTTTTCGGTTACATGTTCGAGACCTGCCGCTGCGGCCGGTACCCTGGACCCCCGTGCGCCTAGGGGTACTCGACGTCGGTTCCAACACCGTCCACCTGCTCGTGGTCGACGCCCACCGTGGCGCCCACCCGACACCGATGCATTCCGAGAAGTCGGTGCTGCGGCTGGCCGAGCAGATCACCCCCGGCGGCGAGCTCTCCAAGGCCGGCGCCGACGAGCTGGTGACCGCGGTCGAATCCGCCAAGGACGCCGCCGCGCGGCTCGGCTGCGAAGAGCTGATGGCCTTCGCCACCTCCGCGGTCCGCGAAGCGAAGAACTCCGCCAAGGTGCTGGCCCGCGTGGCCGACAAGACCGGCGTCGACCTGCAGGTCCTCTCCGGGGTCGACGAAGCCCGGCACACCTTCCTCGCCGTCCGCCGCTGGTACGGCTGGTCGGCCGGGCAGCTGCTGGTGCTCGACATCGGCGGCGGCTCCCTCGAAATCGCGATGGGCCGGGACGAGGAGCCGGTGCTGGCCGAATCGCTGCCCCTGGGCGCCGGCCGCACCACGCGGACCCGCTTCAAGCACGACCCGCCGACGCGGTCGGAGCTCGTCGCCACGTCGGCGTGGCTGGACGACCAGCTCACCGACCTCGCGCGGAAGGTCACCAAATGGGGTGAACCCGATCGGGTCGTGGCGACGTCGAAGACGTTCCGCTCGCTCGCCCGGCTGACCGGCGCCGCCCCCTCGGCCGCGGGCCCGCGCGTCCGACGTACGCTTTCGGACACCGCGTTGCGCCAGCTCCTGGCCTTCATTTCGCGGATGCCGTCGGCCGATCTGGCGCAGCTCGAGGGCGTCAGCTCGAGCCGATCGCACCAGCTCGTGGCGGGTGCGATCGTCGCGCAGGCCACGATGCGGGCGCTCGGTGTGCCGGAACTCGAGATCTGCCCGTGGGCTCTGCGAGAGGGTGTCATCCTGCGGCGGCTGGACCATTCGAACGGCGCGGATGAGACTGGAGCCGCCCTCGCGGGGCGCTTCGGCGCACAGGAGGACCGGTGAAAGCACGCGGCTGGACTTCCCGGACGGATAACGGGCACGGTGGAGAGGTGACGGACATGCAGAGGTCGGTGTACAGCGCGCGTGGCGCCGCCGGTGTGCCGTCGGGTACCGCTCCTCGAGGTGCCACAAGTGGCAACACGGTGCGCGCAGGGGATCACCAGGTATGACGGACCAGACCGGAGGCGACCAGCCGCAGAAGACCGTGGCTGAGCTGCTCGCCCAGCACGGTGCCCAGGTCGACGGCGGACGCCGTCGCCGTCGGCGCGCCGCGGATGACGACGACGAACCGGGCACCCCCGAAACCCCGCCCGGCGCGACCGGCTCGCACCGGCGGCCCGGGGTGAGCGACACCGGCCCGCAGGCGATCATCGACCGGGTGGCCGCCGAGGGCACGACGCCCCCGCCGGCTCCGCCCGCGCGACCGGCAGGCCGCCGTCGCGCCGAGCCGTCGTCCCCGCCACCGCCCGCGCCCCGCGCGGTGCCGCAGGATTCCCAGCCGCTGCCCCGGCCGGTGCCGCCGCCCCCGGCGCGGCCCGCCCCCGGCGGCGCCGAGTCCGGCCAGTACACCCGCCCGGCCCCGCAGGAGTCCGGCCAGTTCGCCCGGCCGCCGCAGGAGTCGGGCCAGTTCGCGCGTCCGCAGGAGTCCGCGCAGCTGCCGGTGCCGCCGCGCGCCGCGCCGCGGCGCCAGCCTCCGCCGCCGCAGCCGTCCCAGCAGCTGCCCGTGCCGCCACCGCAGCCCTCGCAGCAGCTGCCCAAGCCCCCGCAGCCGTCGCAGCAGCTGCCGGCACCCCCGGCGTCGGCCGAGGAGACCCGTGCGGTCCCGCCGGTCCGGCGCCGTCCCGGCCCGCCGCAGCCGTCGCAGCCGTCGCAGCAGCTGCCGGTGCCGCCGCCCCAGCCGTCGCAGCAGCTGCCGGTGCCCCCGCCGCCCGGTGGCCCGCTCTCGGCCCGGCTCGACGGCCTCAACGGCACCCCGGACGCCGACATCGACGTCCCGCCGGGCCCCCCGATGGCCAGCGGCACGTTCGCGACGCCGCCCGCGGCGCCCGGCAGGCCGCGCCGGGCACCGGCCCGCCGTCCGGAGCCGAAGCGCGAGGACTACACCGAGCAGTTCTCGGCGGTCCCCGACGACGAGCCGCCCGCCCCGCCGGTGCCGCCGAAGGGCAAGAAGCCCGAACCGCCGCCGGAGCCGTCTTCGCCCGCCGGCCTGGCGAACTGGCGCAAGCGGCGGCAGAAGGAGCAGATGGAGGACACCGAGATCGGCGTGATGCCGGCGGTGCCCACCGACGCCCCGGACGACGGCTACCCCGAGGACGACTTCGAGCCCGACGGTTTCGCCCCGGAGAGCAGCGGCTACCAGTCCGCCTACGACGCCGGCCCGCCGACCGGCGCCTACCCGCCGCCGATGCCGTTCGCGCCCGGTGACCGGGCCTCGCGGGCGCCGATCCCGGACGACCTCGCGCCCTACGAACGCGAGTTCGCCGACGACTACCCCGCGGACGGCCCGGACTTCGAGCACGACGACTACAGCTACGAGCAGGGCGAAGGCTACGAAGACGACGAGTACGACGACGCACCGGAGCCCGTCGCGGCGCCGGAGCCCGCGGCCTCGCCCGGCAAGCAGTGGCTGGCCCTGGCCGGCCAGCTGGCGATGGGCGTGGTCGGCGGCGCCGCCGTCTGGCTCGGCTTCAACTGGCTGTGGGTGAACATCCCGGCCGCCGCGCTGATCGCCGCGCTGCTGGTGGTGGTCGCGCTGGTCTGGATCGTGCGGAAGATCCGCCGCGCCGAAGACCTGCAGACCACCGTCCTGGCGGTGCTGGTGGGCCTGGTGGTGACGGTGTCACCGGCTGCGTTGCTGCTGGTCGGCCGCTGACCCCGTGATCCGCGTCGCGTTGGCGGCCCGGCGTCGTCGTGCACGTGTCGTGACGAGGCAGGATGGCGCCCGTGACAGACGAGCAGCCGGTCCCCGTCGGACTCAGCACGGCGTCGGTGTGGCCCCTCAAGGCGGGGACGGCGTTCGAGCTGGCCGCCGAGCTCGGCTACGACGGCGTCGAGGTGATGGTCTGGGCCGACCCGGTCAGCCAGGACGTCACGGCGCTGCGGCGGTGGTCGCGGCGCACCGGCGTGCCCGTGCTGTCGGTGCACTCGCCGTCGCTGCTGATCACCCAGCGGATCTGGTCGCCGGACCCGGCGGTGCGGCTGCGGATGTCGGTCGACGCCGCCCTCGAGCTCGGCGCGCGCACCGTGGTGGTTCACCCGCCGTTCCGCTGGCAGCGCCGGTACGGCGACGCGTTCGGTGATCTGGTCGCCGAACTGGAGGAGTCGAGCGGCGTGGAAATCGCCGTCGAAAACATGTTCAAGGTCCGGCCACCGGGTGGATCGAAGAATTCGCGCGTCTCCGCGTTCCGGCCGTCGATCGATCCGACGGACGTCGGGTTCCGGCACTACACGCTCGACCTGTCCCACACAGCGGCAGCCGAGATGGACGCGCTGGCCCTCGCGCAGCGGATGGGCGACGGCCTCACGCACGTCCATCTGGCCGACGGCACCGGCGTCCCGAAGGACGAACACCTGGTACCCGGCCGCGGCGGCCAGCCCTGCGCCGAACTGCTCGAGAAGCTGGTCAGCAACGGTTTCGCGGGTCAGATCGTGCTGGAGATCAACACCCGGCACGCCGTCACCGCGGCCCAGCGGGTCCGGGACCTGGCCGAGGCGTTGTTGTTCGCGCGGTTCCACCTCGGCCAATAACGCGCCGCTTATCCACGCCCGAGTGCATTTCCGCCGGTTGAACCCGTAAAGTTCGGACCGTGAACCCGTCGCTCTCGTTGCTCGGCACTTACCCGGATTCCCGAAATGGCGCGGACCGTTCGTGAGCGGAATGGACGGCACCGCCGTGTCCTTCGACACGGCGAGTGCGGCGCGGTCGCTGGGGGACGGCACCTTCACCGCGGTGCTGCGTGCGGAATGGGCCATCGGCTCGCACCCGCACGGGGGTTTCCTGCTCGCCCTGCTGGCCCGTGCGGCCATCGCGGCCCTGCACGAGCGCGGTGAGCCGCACGCGGAGCCGCTGGTCGTCAGCGCCGAGTTCCTGCACGCGCCCGCGCTCGGCCCGGTGCTGCTGCGCACGGACGTCCGCAAGGTCGGCCGCCGCGCGACGGTGGTCGAGGTCCGGCTGGAGCAGCGCGGGCGCAGCTGCGTCGAGGCGCGGGTGACGACGGGCCGGCTGCCGATGCGCCGCCCGGAGTGGACCGACGTGCCGTCGATGCCCGCCGAGCCGCCGCCCGGCGCGCTGGCGATGGCCGAGAGCACCGAGGGCCCCTTCAACCTGGCCAAGGGCTGCGAGGTCCGCCTCGACCCGGCGACGGCGGGGTACCTGGCCGGCCGGACGGGCGAGCCGCCCCGGATGCGGCTGTGGGTCCGGCCGCGGCACAGCCTGGTCGACCCGTACTTCTCGCTGCTGGCGTCGGACGTGAACCCGCCGGTGGTGATGAACCTGGGCCGCATCGGCTGGGCGCCGACGGTCCAGCTGACGGCGTTGCTGCGGACGCGCCCGGCCCCGGGCTGGCTGCGGGTGGTGGTCGAGTCCCGGTCGGTGCACGAGTCCTGGTTCGACTCGGACGCGACCGTGGTCGACGCACTGGGCAGGCTGGTGTGCCAGGCCCGCCAGCTGGGCCTGGCCCCGGCCCCGGGCGGCTGAGCCGCGTTTGGCACGCTTGCTCCCATGACGGTCATCGCGGTGCTGGGTGCGGGCAAGATCGGCGAGGCGTTGCTTTCGGGGCTGCTGCACGGCGGCCACGACGCCGGCGACCTCCTCTTCACCGAGCGCTACCCGGCGCGCGTCGAGGAGCTGACCAGCACCTACGGCATCCGCGGCGTGGAGGTCGAGGAGGCGGCCAAGCGGGCCGACATCCTGGTCGTCGCGGTCAAGCCGCAGGACATCGACCCCGTCCTCGACGAGCTCGCGCCGCTGCTCGGGCCGTCGTCCCTCGTGGTTTCGCTGTGCGCCGGGCTGCCCACCTCGCTGTACGAGCGGCGGCTGGCCGAGGGCGTGCCGGTGGTGCGGGTGATGCCGAACACGCCGATGCTGGTCAACGAGGCGATGAGCGCCATCTCGGCCGGCCGGTACGCGACCGCCGAGCACCTCGCCGTCGTGCGGGACCTGCTTGCGCACGTCGGGCAGGTCGTCGAGGTGCCGGAGGCCCAGCAGGACGCCGTCACGGCGCTGTCCGGATCCGGGCCGGCGTACTTCTTCTACCTGGTCGAAGCCATGATCGACGCGGGGATCCTGCTGGGCCTGCCGCGCGCGCTGGCCGGGCAGCTGATCATCCAGTCGGCGGTGGGGGCGGCGAAGATGCTCGCGGAGTCCGACGAGCACCCGGTCCTGCTGCGCGAGGCGGTGACGTCCCCGGCCGGGACGACGATCAACGCGATCCGGGAGCTGGAGAAGCACGGGGTGCGGGCGGCGCTGCTGGCCGCCATCGAGGCGGCGAAGGACCGGTCGGTGGAGCTCGGCAAGGCCCACGAGAACTGACCGCCTCGTCGAACCGGAACGCCCGCGGGGCTCCGGCGCGCCCGTTTTCGCCGTAATGGGCGATCGCCCGGGTCTTGCACGCGCGGGTGCTTGTGCGTTAGCCCTGGTAGGGGCCCATCTCGGTGACAGGCGTCGCATTAGTCCCACCAGTCCCGCTACTCTCGATAGAGCACGTGCGTGTCGATACCACAGGTGGGGAAGCCTCGTGGCGCGACACGTGTCGAAGGACGCGGTAAACATGTCGCCGAACAAGAAGGAGGATTTGCCCGCCGTCGGGCAGGTCCAGTTCCTGACGGTTGCCGAGGTGGCCACGCTGATGCGGGTCTCCAAGATGACCGTCTACCGTCTCGTGCACTCGGGTGAGCTGCCCGCCGTCAGGGTCGGGAAGTCCTTCCGGGTGCCGGAGAAAGCAGTGCACGAGTACCTCCAGGGCGCGTATTACGACGTGGGCTGATCCACGCCCCGGCCAGCGGCACGCCGTGCTACGACGTGCCCGCTGACCGGCCCGCGAACCGTGACGGGTAACCTGGAAAACCGCTCGTGCCTGTGCGCTCCACCCGTTGGACGCTGCGCCGGGCAGCGTGACCGACGTCTAACTAAGGAGCGCCCATGGGCTCTGTGATCAAGAAGCGCCGTAAGCGCATGTCGAAGAAGAAGCACCGCAAGCTGCTTCGCCGTACGCGCGTCCAGCGTCGTAAGGCCGGCAAGTAAGCCTGCTGAGCGTGACCGTGGCCCGTCCAGTCTCTGGACGGGCCACGTCCATGTTGTGGGCGGTTTCCCCCCGTTCGAGTGAGGCGTTCGTCGCTTTCCCCGGGGGTGGCGGTTAATAGCACGTAAGACGGCCCGGAGCTACCACTGATGAGCGGTAACATCTCAAGGGCGTCCGCGCGATGCTTCCAGTGAGTGCTGGTTCGCGCGCCTCGGGTGACCGTCCACCCCCCCACTTGCCCTACGCCGCAGGGAGTCGCATGCCGTCGAACATCGTGCTCGTCACCGGGGTCGCCGGGGAACTGGGCGGGAAACTGCTCGCCCGGCTGGGCAACAACCCCGACTTCGAACGGGTCATCGGTGTCGACACGGTCCCGCCGGAAAAGACCGTCCTGCAGCGCATGGGGCACGCGGAGTTCGTCCGCGCGGACATCAGGAACCCGTTGATCGCCAAGGTGATCAGCACGGCCAAGGTCGACACGGTGGTGCACGCGTCCGTCACCGCGCACCCGGCCGGGCCGGGCCGCCGCACGGCGATCAAGGAAGTCAACGTCATCGGCACCATGCGGCTGCTCGCCGCGTGCCAGCGCTCGCCGCTGGTCCGGAAGCTGGTGGTCAAGTCGACGGCGGCGGTCTACGGCGCCGGCGCCCGCTCGCAGGCGGTGTTCACCGAGGACTCCGAGCTCATCCCGACGTCGACCAGCGGGTACGCGAAGGACGCCGTCGAGATGGAGGGGTACGTGCGCGGCCTGGTGCGCCGCCGCCCGGACATCACCACGACGCTGTTCCGCTTCGCCAACATCATCGGCCCCGAGACCGACACCGTCCTGGCGCGCTACTTCGCGCTGCCGGTGGTGCCGACGGTCTTCGGTTACGACGCCCGCATCCAGCTGCTGCACTCCGCGGACGCGCTGTCCGTGCTGGAGCGGGCGGCGCTGCACGACAAGCCCGGCGTGTTCAACGTCGGCGCCGAGGGGGTACTCACCCTTTCGCAGGCGATCCGGCGAGCCGGCCGGGTCGAGCTGCCGATGCCGCGGAGCGTGGTGCCGTCGGTCGGCAAGGTGTTGCGCGGCGCCCGCGTCGTGGACTTCTCCGCCGACCAGGTCCGGTTGCTGAACTTCGGCCGGGTCGTCGACATCACCAAGCTGAAGCAGGAGTTCGGGTACACCCCGCGGTGGACGACGCGTGAGGCGTTCGACGACTACATCGTCGGACGCGGGCTCCGCCCGGTGCTCGACGGCGGCAAGCTGGCCGGGCTGGCCGGCCGGGTGCTGGTGGCCGCGGCTACCGGGCAGAGCCGATGACCAGGTACTTCGACTTGGACGACGGCGGAAGCGAGGCGGGAACGGTGGGCGGTGCCGAGGCGCAGGTCATCCCCCTGCACGGACCGGGCCGGGAGAAGCCGGAGGTGGAGGACGTCCGCGAGCAGCAGGAGGCACCGGTCGTCGCCTTCCCCGGCGGCGTCGACCGGCCGGCGCCGGACGAGCCGCTCTCGGCCGCCGCGCGCTCGGCGCTCGGCTTCATCCGCGGCCGGCTGACGGGCGACTACACGGTCGACGAGTTCGGCTTCGACCCCGAGCTGACGGAGGCGCTGTTCCTCCCGCCGCTGCGCGCGCTGTACAAGAAGTGGTTCCGCGTCGACACGTACGGCGTCGAGAACCTCCCGGCGACCGGCGGCGCGCTGCTGGTGTCGAACCACTCGGGCACGATCCCGCTGGATTCCCTGATGACGGCGGTGGCGGTCCACGACGAAACCGGCGGCCGTCACCTGCGCGGGCTCGGGGCGGACCTGGTGTTCCAGGTGCCGCTGGTGGGCTCGTTCGCCCGCAAGTCCGGCCAGACGCTGGCCTGCCACGCGGACGCCGAGCGCCTGCTGCGCAAGGGCGAGCTGGTCGGGGTGTGGCCGGAGGGCTTCAAGGGGGTGGGCAAGCCGTTCGCGTCCAGGTACAAGCTCCAGCGCTTCGGCCGCGGCGGCTTCGTGTCGGCGGCGTTGAAGGCGGGTGTGCCGATCATCCCGGTGTCGGTGATCGGCGCGGAGGAGATCTACCCGAAGCTGGGCGACATCAAGGTGCTGGCGCGGATGCTCGGCCTGCCGTACTTCCCGGTGACGCCGTTCTTCCCGATGATGGGCCTGCTCGGCGCGGTCCCGCTCCCGACGAAGTGGAGCATCGAGTTCGGAACGCCGATCGCGACGGACTCGTTCGGCCCGGACGCGGTGGACGACCCGATGCTGGTGTTCCAGGTGACGGACCAGGTGCGCGAGTCGATCCAGCAGACGCTGTACCAGCGGCTTTCGCAGCGGAAGTCGGTTTTCCGCGGCTGAGTCGCGCGCCTGGGCGGTCGACTCGCGTACCC
>NZ_JBEXMD010000004.1:198325-317624 GCF_040610315.1 Amycolatopsis sp. NPDC004169 | reverse complement strand
CCCGGGCGGTCGGGTTGCGTACCTGGGCGGTCGACTCGCGTACCCGGGCGGTCGGGTTGCGTACCTGGGCGGTCGACTCGCGTACCCGGGCGGTCGGGTTGCGTACCTGGGCGGTCGACTCGCGTACCCGGGCGGTCGGCTTGCGTACCCGAGTGGTCGGTTCGCGTACCTGGGTGGTCGGTTCGCGTACTCAGGTGGACGACATGAAGTGCGCGGCTCAGCGGCGCCGGTAAGCCATCCCGGCCGCCACCGCGCCCGCCAGTGCTCCGGCTCCCAGCACCGAAGGCACGCCGATCTTCGCGGCCTTCCGGCCCGTCCGGAAGTCCCGGATCTCCCAGCCGCGCGCCCGGGCCACGTCCCGCAGCCCGCCGTCCGGGTTGACCGCTACCGCGGTTCCCACCGCCGACAGCATCGGGATGTCGTTGGCCGAGTCCGAGTACGCCGTGCAGCGCTTCAGGTTCAGCCCCTCGCGCGAGGCCAGCGCCCGGACCGCGTGCGCCTTCGCGCGGCCGTGCAGCAGGTCACCCACCAAGCGGCCCGTGTAGACGCCGTCGCGGGTCTCCGCCACCGTGCCCAGCGCGCCCGTGAGCCCGAGGCGGCGGGAGATGATCGCCGCCAGTTCGATCGGGGTGGCCGTCACCAGCCACACCCGCTGGCCCGCGTCCAGGTGCATCTGGGCCAGTGCCCTGGTGCCGGACCAGATCTTGTCCGCCATCAGCTCGTCGTAGATCTCTTCGCTGATCGACGTCAGCTCGGCCACCGTGCGGCCGGCCACAAAGGACAGTGCGCGCTCGCGGTGGGTCTTGATGTCCTCTTTGTTCTCGCGGCCGCCGAGCCGGAACTTGATCTGGCCCCACACGAACCCGGCCAGGTCGGCCGAGGTGAAGAACTTGCGGGCGGCCAGGCCGCGGGCGAAGTAGAAGATCGACGCGCCCATCATCATCGTGTTGTCGACGTCGAAGAACGCCGCCGCGGTGAGGTCCGGCGGTGCGGGCGGGGCCGGGGGTTCGGAAAGCGCGTGGGCGGCCGCGGCCTCTGCCGACGCTTCGCCCGCGAGCGCGGCGAGCCGTTCGAGCTCCTGACTCTTGTCCTTGCCACGCCAAGCTGACACGTACACCGCCTCCACGTCTCCTTCGCACAGCGTAGCGAGCCGCCCACCGTGTCGTCGCAGGTGTGGGCCGGACCTCAGCCGATGACGATCGGCGGCAGGCCTGGCAGCAGCGGCGGCAGCGAGATGAGCGGCGGCTGGGACGTCGTCGTGGCCGGGGCCGGCGGCCGGGTGGTCGTCGTCGGCTGGCCGAACACCGGTGGCGGCGTCACCCCGCCGGTCGGCGCCGGGATGCCCGGGGTCGACGCGGCCTCCGACGGCGGCAGCTGCGTGCCCGTCGGTGTCGGTGTCGTGCTGTCCGCCGACGAGGGCGCGACCGACGCCGACGTCGGCTGGCCGCCGGCGGCCGGGGCGGGCCGCTGCGTGCACTCGCCGGTCGCCGGGAGCGGGCCCAGCTCGTCCGCGGTGCCGTTGGTGATCGTGTAGCAGCTCATCCGCGCCACCAGGCCGCTCGCGCGCTCCTGGACCTTGCCCAGCAGGCTCCGTACTTCGCCGAACACCGGCGCCGCGTCCGCCGGGAGCGGCAGCGTGGTCAGCCGGGTCACCTGGTTGCGGGCCCACAGCCGGACGTCGGACAGCGCCTGCGAGCCGCCGCCGTCGCTGGTCGCCGCGGTGGACAGCTGGGCGACGCCGGCCCGCAGGTCGGCGGCGAAGTCCTCGTAGGCGGTCCGGTAGTCGGCCTCGCTCGCGTTTTCCGCGGCCAGCTCGCCGAGCTCGGTGATCCGGTTGGTGGCGAACTCGAGGTGCTTGCGCCCCTTCTCCTGCTCGCCGAACGTCAGGCCGAGCGCGGTCGACTCGCCGGCCCGCTTGACGCTGTAGAGCGGGTCACCGGGCAACGCGCTGCGCGAGAGCACCAGCGTCAGCCCGGACAGCACCAGGAAGAGGAAGAGCGCGGCGGCCACCAGGTCGGCGGTCCGCGGCCGCCACCTCCGACGTGGCGTGGCGGCCGCCGCCGTCTCCAGGCGGCCCGCGATCTCCGCGCGGATCCGCTGCCGCGTCTCCAGGTCGGGGGCACCGGCCGCGCCGAGCTCGCGCAGGGCGCCGACCAGCGCGAGCTCGTCGGCGAACTCGCCGTCGCGGCGTACCGGCGACGGTTCCAGGGCACGCGCGAACCGCTCGCTCTCGGCTCGCTCACGCGCAAACCTCACGGCGCTGCTCTCCATCCGGGCCACGGCCGGTCCGACACCGGTCTGCGTGGGGTAACGATCCAGGAGCCGCGAGGGTTACCGGTTTCGGTCGATGAGCGGAAAAGTTCGCGGGTTCAGCGCAATCCCGTCGGCAGAAGTTGTGCCAACCGGCGTACCGCGCGGTGCTGGAGCGCCTTGATCGCGCCCTCGTTGCGGTTCATGATCTCCGCCGTCTCGGCCACCGACAGGCCCTGCAGGAACCGCAGGACGATGCATTCCCGCTGGTCTTCGCCCAGCTCGGCGACGCAGCGCAGCAGCTCGGCCCGGGTGGCGCGGCTGATCGCCTCCTGCTCGGGGCCGGCCTGGGCGGTCGCGCCGACGACGAACGGCGCCGCACCCGGCTCGGTCACCTCGTCGGTGACCACCTCGAGCTTGAACCGGCTCGACTTCACGTGGTCGAGCACCAGGTTGCGGGCGATGGTGACGAACCAGGCGCCGACGTCACGTCCCTGGTAGCTGACCGACGTGATGCGGCGCAGCGCGCGCAGGAAGGTCTCGCTGGTGACGTCCTCGGCGAGGTCGCGGTCGCCGAGGCGGAACAGCACGTACCGGTAGACGACGTCGACGTAGCGGTCGTAGAGCCGGCCGAAGGCGGACGAGTCGCCGTCCTGCGCGGCCCGCACCAGCTCCCAGGCTTCGGCCTTCGCCGCCTCGGCGCGCTCGTCGTCGGCCGCCTGCCTGCTCACCGGCACGGCGGACGCCCGTCCGAAGACGCGTTCGGCGAACATGAAGACGGGCCCACGGCTCGCGGCGGTCGGCACGGTCATCGGGCGGCACCTCCGGCGGTGGCTTCGACCCAGCGGGCCACGGAACCCCCGGAGCTGCGGCGAGCAGGGGCCGGCCGGCTCGCGTGCCCCACGACCTCGTGGGCAGGCAAGTTCCTCACGGCGACTCCCTCTCTCCGGTCGCGGCGGTGATCAACACCACCGGCCCGACGCAGTGCAGCATACGTGTTGTTACCGCTAAGTAGGTAGTGGTTCCGGGGTTGCTCAGACGGAACGCTCGCGGTCAGCACCCATGACGTCGCTTCAGATGACAGACTTGCAACGGTTCCCGCCGGGCGAGGAGAGGCAGGTCGCGGGTGAGTGCTCCAGGAGGGACGCAGCCGGGGGTCGGCGGGCTGCTCACGCGGGCCGCGGCGACGTGGCCGGAGCACCCGGCCGTGGTCGAAACCGGCACCGGGCGCGGCCTGACCTACCGCGAGGTCGAGGCGGCCGCCCAGGCCCAGGCCCACCGGCTGGCGGCGGCCGGCGTCCGGCCCGGCGACCGGGTGGGGCTGCGGCTGCCGACCTCGGTGGACTTCGTGGTCGCCTTCTTCGGCGCGCTGCGGGCGGGCGCGGTGGTCGTGCCGCTGTCGCCGCAGGTGCCCGGGCCCGAGCTGGAGAAGCTGCTGGAGCACAGCGGCGCGAAGGTCGTCGTCCAGCGCGACGCCGAGGGGGATCTCCCTGACGGCGTGAGCGGGCTCACACCCGGCGGCGACCCGGAGGGTGAGGGGGAAATCCCCGACACCGTCCGATCCGGCGAAGACATCGCGGTCATCTCGTACACCTCCGGCACAACCGGGCCCCCGCGCGGGGTGATGCTGTCGCACCGCGCGCTGCTGGCGAACCTCGAGCAGATCAGCGGGGTCGAGGGCGTCCTGGAACACGACGACCGGGTGCTGATCACCATCCCGCTCTTCCACGTCTACGGCCTCGGGCCCGGCCTCCTGCAGGCCACCGCCGTCGGCGCGACCGCCGTCCTCTCGGAGCGCTTCGAGGCCCAGCGCACGCTGGACGACTGCGCGGAACACCGCGTCACCTCGATCACCGGTGTCCCGACGATGTACGGCGAGTTCGCCGCCCTCGGCGAAGACGAGCTCCGCCGCGGTCTGGCCACCGTGCGGCGGATGACCTCGGGCGCCGCGCCGCTGCACCCGAAGGTGCTGACCGCCATCCGGGAGGCCACCGGCCTCGACGTCTACGAGGGCTACGGCCTCACCGAATGCGCCCCGGTGGTGACGTCGACGCTGGTCACCGGCTACCCCAAGCCGGGCTCGGTGGGCCGGCCGCTGCCCGGCGTCGAGCTGCGGCTGGTGGACAGCGACGGAACCGACCAGGCCGTGCCGCTTGACCCCGACGACGTCGACGACGTCTTCGAAGCCGACGGCGAGACCGGGCTGGTGTCGATCCGCGGCGCCAACCTCTTCTCCGGCTACTGGCCCGACGGCGACCACGGACCCGACGACGAGGGCTGGTTCCGCACCGGTGACGTCGGCTACCTCGACACCGACGGCGACCTGCACCTGGTCGACCGGGCCAACGACCTGATCATCGTCAACGGCTTCAACGTCTTCCCGCGCGAGGTCGAGGCGGTGATCGGCGAGCTGCCCGAGGTGGCCGAGGCCGCCGTGGTGGGGGTCGTGGACGAGCGCAGCGGCGAGGCGGTCAAGGCGGTCGTCGTGCCCGCCGCCGGGGCCGCGCTGTCCGAGCAGCAGGTCGTCGACCACTGCGCGGCCCACCTGGCCGGGTACAAGGTGCCGCACCTGGTCGAGTTCGCCGAGTCGCTGCCGCACTCGGCCACCGGGAAGCTGCGCCGCCTGCGGTTGCGGTAGTAAGGACGCCATGGCGCACGAAGTGACGGTGATGGGCCGGGACGGCTGCCACCTCTGCGAGGTCGCGGAAGCCGAAGTCGCGCGGATCTGCGGGGAGCTCGGCGTCGCGTGGAAGGCCGAGGACGTCGATACCGACCCGGAGTGGCGGGCCGAGTACGGCGACCGCGTCCCGGTGATCCTCGTCGACGGCGCCGAGCACGGGTACTGGCGCGTCGAAGAGGACCGGTTGCGGCGCGCCCTGCAGCCGTAACACGTCCGTAAGCCGGATCGGGCAGCCTTCCGGAGCGAGTGCTGGCGAAGATGGAGGCGTGAGCACTCTGCAGGAAGCCCCGCCCGAGGCACCCCGCCGGCTTTCGCTGCCGGTCGCGACGCTGATCGGCCTGCTCGCGCTGGCCGCCGCCCTCGGCGTCGGGCACCTGGTCGCGGGCTTCGTCGGGTACACCGCGTCGCCGTTCATCGCGGTGGCGAACTACGTCATCGACCACAGCCCGACGGCGATCGTGAAGTGGGCCGAGCGGACCCTGGGCACCTGGGACAAACCGGTGCTCAAGATCGGGCTCGGCGTGGTGCTGGTGCTGCTCGCGCTGCTCGCCGGGCAGCTCTCGCGCCGGACGCCGCGGGCCGGGCAGGTGCTCGTCTTCGTCCTCGGTGCCGCCGGGGTCGCGGCCGTGTACGCGCGCAGCGACCTCGGGCAGGTTTCGCTGCTCGCGCCGGTCGCCGCCCTGGTCGCGGGCTTGGCCGTGTTCACGCTCCTGCACCGGCTCGCGCTGCCGGTGGACGCCGCCGACGAGCGCGGCTTCGACCGGCGCAAGTTCCTGCGGGCCGGAGTGGGGGTCGCCGCCGGGTCGGGGCTCGCGGCCGTCGTCGGCCAGGTCTCCGGGACCAGCTCGGACGCCGAGGGCTCGCGCACCGCCGTCGGGCCGCTGGTCCCGGCGCGCACCGCCCCGCCGCTGCCCGCGGACGCCGACTTCGCGAAGCTCGGCTCCCCGCCGTTCATCACCCCGAACGCCGACTTCTACCGCATCGACACCGCGCTGGTCGTGCCCCAGATCCGCGCCGAGGACTGGAGCCTGAAGATCCACGGCATGGTCGACCGCGAGGTGACGTTCTCCTACGCCGACATCCGCAACCGGCCGCTGGTCGAGCGCCGGGTGACGCTGACGTGCGTGTCCAACGAGGTCGGCGGCCCGCTGATCTCGAACGCGTCCTGGATCGGCGTCGACCTGGTGGACCTGCTGGACGAGGCCGGGGTCCAGGCGGGCGCGGAGCAGATGTTCGCCACCAGCGTCGACGGCTGGACCTGCGGCACCCCGGCGAACGTCGCCCTCGACCCGGCCCGCGGCGCGATGCTGGCGATCGGGATGAACGGCGAGCCGCTGCCGGTCGAGCACGGCTTCCCGGCCCGGATCGTCATCCCCGGCCTGTACGGGTACGTCTCGGCGACGAAGTGGGTGAAATCGCTCGAATTCACCAAGTGGGACGCCCGGCAGGCGTACTGGCTCAGCCGCGGGTGGGCCGAGCAGGCGCCGATCAAGACGGAGTCGCGGATCGACACGCCGAGCGGGTTCGCCGGCGTCACGGCGGGCAAGGTCCGCCTGGCCGGCACCGCGTGGGCGCAGCACACCGGGATCGCGAAGGTCGAGGTCCGGCTGGACCAGGGCCCGTGGCAGCAGGCGACCCTGGCCGCCGAGGTGAGCAAGGACACCTGGCGGATGTGGTGGATCGAGCTGGACGTGCCGAAGGGCACGCACCAGGCGTCGGTCCGGGCCACCGACTCCGGCGGCTACACGCAGACGGAAAACCGCGCGGACCCGGTTCCGGACGGCGCCACCGGGTGGCACTCGGTCACCCTCGACGCCCGCTGACGGCCCGCGGGATCCGGTCGCCGCGATCGGTCCGGCTGAGCCGTTCACCGTGCCCGGTGGCCCGCTCGCCGCGTCCCGCGGGCCGCCGCGCCGGACGGCTTTCGATCACCGCGCGCGCGTGTCCGGCGCGGAAGTGCCTGCCGGACAAGGATTCTGACGCGGTGTCGTGATCCGTGCGTCGCCGGAACCGGCCCGGAACCGCCTCCGACCAGTGACTTTGTGCGTGCGTTCACAAGTGGTCTACCGTAGGAACGTCGCCCGGGCCGGGCCGGTATCGAACCGGACGCCGGGGCCTGGGTCAAGACACAGTTCCGAATGGCGACGGCCGCCAGACGTGCAACAGCGGGCAGGAGAACTACGGCGTGGTGACACAGCGGGGGAGGCGCGACGCGGCGGACTCCCCGGGCCGGGCGCCCCGGCGGCCCCGCCGTCCGGCCGGCCCCGACGCCGACAACGCCCCCACCGCCGAAATGCCCGCGGTGCCCGCCGGCGAGCCGAACGGCAACGGGGACGCCCCCGAGGCCGTCCGGGCGAAGTCCATCCCCGAGGCCGCCGTCGCCCGCTTGGCCGTCTATCTGCGCGTGTTGTCCGGAATGTCCGAGCAGGGCGCAACGACGGTTTCCAGTGAAGAGCTGTCGCAGGCAGCGGGCGTCAATTCCGCCAAACTGCGCAAGGACCTCTCCTACCTGGGCTCCTACGGCACCCGCGGGGTCGGCTACGAGGTCGGCGTCCTGGTCAGCCAGATCGAGCGCATCCTCGGCCTGACCCGCCAGCACAAGGTGGCCGTGGTCGGGATCGGCAACCTGGGCCACGCGCTGGCCAACTACGGCGGCTTCCCGGGGCGCGGCTTCCCGGTCGAGGCCCTGTTCGACCTGGACCCGGACCTGATCGGCGTGCCGGTCGGTGGTCTCCCGGTCTCGCACATGGACGACATCCCGCGGATCTGCGCCGAGCGCGGCATCTCCATCGGCGTCATCGCCACTCCGCCGACCGCCGCGCAGTCGGTGTGTGACCGGCTGGTCGCGGGCGGTGTCCAGTGCATCCTCAACTTCGCTCCGGTCGTGTTGCAGGTTCCTGCTCACATCGAGGTCCGCAAAGTGGATTTGGCCGTCGAGCTGCAGATACTCTCGTTCCATGTGGCCCGCCGCGCGGATGACGCCGCCGGCAATCAGGGCAATTCCGGATTACCCGCAGGGGTTCTCCCGGCCGAGAATGGGAACGGCAGGCGGAACGGCTCGGGTCCGGACGGCGGACGGGAAATGGTGGTGCGCTCATGAGCGTTTTGGCGGTCGGTCTTTCGCACCGAAGTGCGGAGCTGAGCACGCTCGAGCGCGTCGCGATCCCCGCGCCCGAGATCGGCAAGGTGCTCGACGAGCTGCAGCAGGCCGAGCACGTCAGTGAGGTCATGCTCGTCTCGACCTGCAACCGGATCGAGGTCTACGCGGTCGTCGAGACGTTCCACGGCGGCCTCAACGACGTCTCCGAGGTCCTCGCCCGCCAGGCCGGCATGGCGCCCGCCGAGCTCTACGACAGCCTGTACGTCCACTACGCCGGTGCCGCCGTCGAGCACCTCTTCTCGGTCACCTCGGGCCTGGACTCGATGGTCGTCGGGGAGACGCAGATCCTCGGCCAGATCCGGTCCGCCTACGCCACCGCCCGCGAAGCCGGCACCGTCGGCCGCACGCTGCACGAGCTGATCCAGACCACGCTGCGCGTCGGCAAGCGCGTGCACACCGAGACCGGGCTCGACCAGCTCGGCGCGTCCGTCGTGTCCGAAGCCCTCGCCGCGGCCGGGGACGTCACCGGCAAGCACGCCGTCATCGTCGGGGCGGGCTCGATGGGTGCGCTGAGCGCGTCCCAGCTGCGCAAGGCCGGGATCGGCGAGATCACCGTGGCCAACCGCACCGACGCCCGTGCCCGCCGGCTCGCCGCGAACGTCACCGAGCAGGGCGTGCCGGCCCGCGCGGTCCCGCTGTCCGCGGTCGCCGACGCGGTGCGCGACGCCGACATCGTGATCTGCTGCACCGGCGCGCAGGACGCCGTCTTCGGTCCCGAGCACGTGCTGCCGCGCGCCGGCCGGGCCCTCGTCGTCTGCGACCTGGGCCTGCCGCGAGACGTCGACCCGGAGGTCGGCGAGCTGGCGGACGTCCGGGTGGTCGACCTGGCCACCATCCAGCGCCGGATGCGCGAAGCCGGCACCCCGACCACCGAGCGCCAGACGGCCAAGGCGACCGGGATCGTCCTCGACGAGGTGCGCGACTACCTCGCCGGGCAGCGCAGCGCCGAGGTGACGCCGACGGTGACCGCGCTGCGCCGCCGCGCGGCCGAGGTGGTCGACGCCGAGCTGCTGCGGCTGGACAACCGGCTGCCGGAGCTGGACAGCGCGGTGCGCGAAGAGGTCGGCCGCACGGTCCGCCGGGTGGTCGACAAGCTGCTGCACGCGCCCACGGTGCGGGTCAAGCAGCTGGCCGCCGAGACGGCCGAAACCGACTACGCCAACGCGTTGCGCGAACTGTTCTGCCTCGACCCGCAGGCACCCGCCGCGGTGGCGAGCCCGAAGCCCCCCTCAGAGAAGAAGTAGCAGTGACCAGAGTCATTCGTATGGGTACGCGTGGGTCGAAGCTCGCGCTCACCCAGACCGGGACCGTCGCCGACGCCCTGCGCGCCACCGGCGTCGAGGTCGAGATCGTCAAGGTGACCACGCCCGGCGACAAGTCGCTGGCCCCGATCTCGACGATCGGCGTCGGCGTGTTCACGTCCGCGTTGCGGGAAGCCTTGCTGCGCAACGAAGTCGACGTCATCGTCCACTCGTACAAGGACCTGCCGACGGCGCCGGAGCCGGGCATCACGCTGGCCGCCGTGCCGCCGCGCGAGGACCCGCGGGACGCGCTGATCGCGCGTGACGGGCTCACCCTCGGCGAGCTGCCGCCGGGTTCGAAGGTGGGTACCGGCGCGGCGCGGCGCACCGCGCAGCTGCACGCGCTGGGTCTCGGTTTGGAAATCGTGCCGATCCGCGGCAATATCGACACCCGCATGCGGAAGGTGACCGACGGCGAGCTCGATGCCGTGGTGCTGGCGCGTGCCGGACTGGCCAGGGTCGGACTGGTCGAGGTGATCACCGAGACCCTCGACCCGATCCAGATGCTGCCCGCGCCCGCCCAGGGCGCGCTGGCGGTGGAGTGCCGGGCGGGAGACGTGGACCTCGAGCAGCTGCTCCGGTCCACTTTGGACGACGAGGGCACGCGGGTCGCGGTGACGGCCGAGCGTTCCCTGCTGGCCGCGCTGGAGGCGGGGTGCAGCGCGCCGGTGGGCGCGCTCGCCGAGATCGTCGAAGATCTCGACGCCGACGGCAAGGTCGTGGAACGGGTCTCGCTGCGCGGCACCGCCGCCGCGGAAGGCGAGAACGGCGCGGTGGACATGGTCCGGGCCTCCGCGCTGGCCGACAAGGACCAGGCCGCCCAGCTGGGCAAGGACCTGGCCGCCGAGCTGCTGGACCTGGGAGCCGGAGTCCTCTCCGGCCCTGCTCAATAGCGCTCTCGCGAGCGCTTTTCGAAGACGTAGGAGATCTGCGGCCGCGCGATCGTGCACGGTCGCCGCAAGAGGAGAAACGCACAGATGACCCCCGCGCGAAAGACCACCGGGCGCGTAGCGTTCGTGGGCTCCGGCCCCGGCGACGCCGGCCTGCTCACGGTCCGTGCCCAGGAGCTGCTGACCAAGGCCGAGGTCGTGGTGACCGACCCCGACGTGCCGCAGGCCGTGCTGGCGATGGCCGCCGAGGGCGCCGAAGTCCGGCCCGCCGTCGGCGAGGCCGCCGAGGTCGCCAAGGACCTGACCAACGAGGCCAAGGCCGGCCGGCTGGTGCTGCGGCTGGTCGCGGGCGACCCGCTGACCACCCCGGCCGTGGTGGCCGAGGTCCAGGCGGTCGCGCGCACGAGCGCCGTGTTCGACGTCATCCCGGGCGTTTCCCCGGCCGCGGCCGTCCCGGCGTACGCGGGCGTCGCGCTGGGCGGCACGCACACCGAGGTCGACGTCCGTGGCGACGTCGACTGGGCGGGCCTTGCCGCCGCGCCCGGCCCGCTGGTGCTGCACGCGACGTCGGCCCACCTGGCCGAGGCCGCCTCGGCGCTGACCGGCCACGGCGTCCCGGCGTCGACCCCGGTCGCGGTCACCGCGAACGGCACCATCAACACCCAGCGCACCCTCGACACCACGCTCGAGAAGCTGGCCAACGACGCGGGCGAGCTCGTCGGGCCGCTGATCGTCACGATCGGCCAGGCCGCCGGGCAGCGCTCGAAGCTGTCGTGGTGGGAGTCGCGCGCGCTGTACGGCTGGAAGGTCCTGGTGCCGCGCACCAAGGAGCAGGCGGGCGAGATGGCCGAGCGCCTGCGCGGCCACGGCGCGACGTCGCACGAGGTGCCGACGATTTCGGTCGAGCCGCCCCGCAGCCCGGCGCAGATGGAGCGTTCGGTCAAGGGCCTGGTCGACGGCCGCTACCAGTGGATCGTCTTCACCTCCACCAACGCGGTCCGCGCGGTGTGGGAGAAGTTCGAGGAGTTCGGGCTCGACGCCCGGGCGTTCTCCGGCGTGAAGATCGCCTGCGTGGGCGAGTCGACGGCGGCGAAGGTGCGTTCGTTCGGCATCATCCCGGAGCTGGTCCCGTCGGGCGAGCAGTCCTCGGAAGGGCTCCTGGCCGAGTTCCCGCCGTACGACGACGTGCTCGACCCGGTCGACCGCGTCCTGCTGCCGCGGGCGGACATCGCCACCGAGACGCTGTCGGCCGGCCTGCGCGAGCGCGGCTGGGAGATCGACGACGTGACGGCCTACCGGACGGTCCGGGCGGCCCCGCCGCCCGCCGAGACCCGCGAGATGATCAAGACCGGCGGCTTCGACGCGGTCTGCTTCACCTCGTCCTCGACCGTGCGGAACCTGGTCGGCATCGCCGGCAAGCCGCACACCCGCACGCTGGTCGCGTGCATCGGCCCGAAGACCGCGGAGACCGCGGTCGAGTTCGGGCTCCGGGTGGACGTCCAGCCGGAGAAGGCGGACGTGCCGCACCTGGTGGACGCGCTGGCCGAGCACGCCGCCCGGCTGCGTGCGGAGGGTGCGCTGCCGCCGCCGCGGAAGGCGAAGCGGGCCCGCCGCTCCTGAGGTTCTGACGACGAAGGCCGCCCCGGTTCGCCGGGGCGGCCTTCACTCGTTTCAGCGGGGGTTGGTCTCGCGCCACTTCAGGTAGTCGGCCACCGAGGCGGGTACGTCGAACTCCGGCTCGAACCCGGTGTCCTCGCCGAGGCGGGAAATATCCAGGTACGGCCCGCCAGAGCCGCCTGGTGGAAGGGTCGTGCCCAGCGCAGACGCGAACTCGCCGTACGTGAACGGGCGGCCGCTCGACACGTTGTACGTGTCGTGGTTCAGCCCGGGAACCGTGGTCAGCAAGGCGATCGCGCGGCCCGCGTCCGGGGCGTAGCAGACGTCGCCGCCGTCGTCGGTGTGCAGTTCCGGGGGCGAGACCGCGTTGACCAGCGAGGGAATCGGGCAGAACGGCGACTGCGGGTCCACCAGCGGGCCCCAGATCGTGCCGATCCGCAGCACCACCGGCCGGACCCCGCTGCCCGCCAGGCTGTGCGTCGTCAGCGGCTCGACCGCCTTCTTGTAGGCGACGATCAGGTGCGGCAGCGCAACCCCCGGCAGCGGGAGGTCCTCGGTCCACGGGATCTCCGGCCGGCCGGCGTACACGCCGAGGCTGCTCGCGACGGCGAACCGCCGGACACCCCACGCGCGGGCCGCGTCGAGCGCGTTGAGCAGGCCCGCCGTGTCCGTCCGGAAGAACTCGACCGGGTCGTCGCCCGGGATGCTGCCCGCGAGGTGCACGATGTCGCTGATCTCGTGGCGCGAGCCGAGCGCCAGGAACCTGTCGCGGTCGGTGACGTCGAGCTGTTCGACCGCGACCCGGCCGGCCAGGAACGCCGGGACTTCGGTGCGCCGGTGGGCCGTCACGACGACGTCGTGGCCGAGGTCGAGGAGCGCGCGGGCGGTGTGGGCGCCGATCATGCCGAGCCCGCCGGTGACGAGGATCATCGCGCCAGGCTAGGAACGCCGTTCCGGCGGTTCTTGAACGAATCGCGCAGGAACGGCAGGTAGGACGCCGAATGGTCGTGGCCGCAAGCGCACGCCTCGACGCTCCCGCCGAGCAGGGCGCGCGGGGTGAGCCCGGTCAGGCGGAGGCACTCGCGGCTCAGGTGGGCCTGGTCGGCGTAACCGGCGTCGGCGGCGAGCCCGGCGATGCTGCCCGCGCCGGCCTGGGCGAGCGCGAGGAAGCCCTGGAACCGCAGCGTCCGCTGGAGGGCCTTCGGCGAGACGCCGACCGCCTGCAGGCAGCGGCGGCGCAGCTGGCTGGGCGACAGCGCGAGGTGCCCGGCGAGGCTGTCGATGCCGACCGGGTGCCACGGCATCAGCAGCCGGACGGCCTCGGTGACCAGCGGGTCCACCGCTCTGACCGGCAGCAGGGCTTGGATGGTTTCGAGGGCACGCTCCGGGGAGCCTGCCGTGGCCACGGCTTCGGCCAACCGGTCGGCGGCCAGGTCGACGTGCTGGTCGACCAGCTCGTCCAGCGGCATCGGGAGGGGCGGTGCGGCGCCCGGGTGGAAGCGCAGCCCGACCAGGGTCAGGTGCGCCGGGAGGACTTCGAGCCGGGCCCTGGTCAGCGGGCCGAGCAGCCGTGGCCGCCCGCCGATCGGGAAGTGGAGCTCGACGCCGCCGGTGGGCAGGTGCCGCTGGACGTACGGCTCGTCGCCGACGCGCTGGATCCAGAGTGTCCGCAGGTCGCCGGCCAGTGCGGGCACGGGCAGGCGTTCGACGTACACCCGTCGTACCGAATACTCCGGGCCGTCCGGGGTCAAGCACCCTTGCGGAACTCCGGCAAAACGAACCGGAGTAACTTGGTAGGGGTGTTCCCCGAGCATCGTCCCCGCAGGCTTCGCACCACCCCGGCCATGCGCAGGCTGGTGGGCGAAACGACGCTGCGGCCACGCCAGCTGATCCTGCCGATGTTCGTCGCCGAGGGGATCGACGCGCCGCGGCCGATCTCGAGCATGCCCGGCGTCGTCCAGCACACCCGCGACACGCTGCGGAAGGCCGCCGTCGACGCGGTCAACGCCGGGGTCGGCGGGCTCATGCTGTTCGGCATCCCGGCCAAGCGTGACGCCGAAGGCTCCGGAGCCGTCGACGAGAAGGGCATCCTCAACGTCGCCCTCCGTGACCTGCGGCACGAGCTCGGTGACGCCACCGTGCTGATGGCCGACACCTGCCTCGACGAGTTCACCGACCACGGCCACTGCGGCGTCCTGGACGCCGACGGCGCGGTCGACAACGACGCCACCCTGCGGATCTACGCGCAGATGGCGATCGCACAGGTCGAAGCCGGGGCGCACGTGCTCGGGCCGTCCGGGATGATGGACGGCCAGATCGGCGTCATCCGCCGGGCGCTCGACGAGGTCGGCCACAAGGAAGCGGCGATCCTCGCCTACTCCGCGAAGTACGCCAGCGCGTTCTACGGCCCGTTCCGCGAAGCCGTCGACTCGCAGCTCAAGGGTGACCGCAAGACCTACCAGCAGGACCCGGGCAACGGCCGCGAGGCGCTGCGCGAGATCGAGCTGGATCTCGCCGAAGGCGCGGACATGATCATGGTCAAGCCCGCGCTGGCCTACCTGGACGTCATCAAGGCGGCGGCGGACATCTCCCCGGTCCCGGTGGCGGCGTACAACATCTCGGGCGAGTACGCGATGGTCGAGGCGGCCGCGGCGAACGGCTGGCTGGACCGCGAGCGGACGATCCTCGAGGTGCTGACGTCGATCCGCCGTGCGGGCGCCGACATGATCCTCACCTACTGGGCCGCGGAAGCCGCTGCCTGGCTGGATTGACCGGCTAGAGTCCTCGCGTGGCAAATGAAGAAGACCTCACGGGTCTCACCGACGACGAACGGCGCAAGCAGGGCCGGTCGCCCGACCCGGTGCTCCCCGGCGAGAAGGCGCCCAAGGCGGCCCCGCCGCGCCCGGTGGCCGTGTCGTTCTGGCTGTGGCTGGCCGGCGGGGTCGTGCTGATCCTCGGGTACGTCCAGCTGATGGCCGGCAAGTCGGCGGTCATCGACCGGTACGTCGAGGGCACCAAGGACCCGAAGATCACCCCGCAGATGATCGCGGACGGCGTCACGGCGATGCTGTGGTTCCTGCTGGTCGGGTCGATCGTGTTCACGCTGCTGTTCCTGCTGTTCGCGTACAAGGCCCGCGAAGGCACCCGCTCGGCCCGGACGGTGCTGACCGTGCTGCCGATCGTGATGGTGCTGCTGATCTTCACGTTCGCGCCGGTGCTGACGTACCTGACGCTGGTCGCGGTGCTGCTGTTCGTGATCGCGCTGGTGCTGCTGTACCTGCCTTCGGTGAGCGGCTACTTCCCCAAGGTCGGCAAGAAGCTGTGAGGCTGTACGCCGAGTCGGGCGTGAGCTGGGCGGCCATCGCCTGGGGCCCGGCGTTCGCTCTGGTCGGCGCGCTGGCCGAGCTGGTGACGGGCGGCCCGGTGCACGTGGTGGGCTGGCTGCTGGTCGCCTTCGGCCTGTGCGTGATCACGATGCCGTGGGTGTACGCGCGCCGCCGGTTCCTCTCGGTGGAAGTGACTTCCGAGCAGCTGCGCCAAGGCCGGGAGAAGGTCCCCGCGGCGGAGATCGCGTCGGTGACGGACGTCGGGGCACCGGTGGGCGCCCGTGTCCTCGGCGGCGGCTGGTCGGTGCCGCGGAAGTACGACTCCCTGCCGGTGGAACTGGCCGACGGCTCGGTGGTGCTGGCCTGGGCGAAGGACGTCGAAGCGCTGCGGGACGCGCTGGACCGGCTCGTCCGGGCGACGCCGCGGGAAGCATGAGAAAATCGCTGTCGTGATCGACCTTCCGCAGCCCACCGGGGCCGAGCTTTGGCCGCCGGAAGAACCCGGCCCGCAGGCGAGGCTGCACAAGCCGTGGCGGGGGCTGGTGGCCGCCGTGGAGGTGGTGCTCGCCGTTCTTGCCGGGTGGGCCGCCTACGCCTGCTGGCACCACAGCGTCGCCACCGTCGTCACCCGCACCGAAGACGGCGCCGTGCTCGAGTCGCACCGGTACTTCGGCGGGCTGCTCGCCGCCGCCATCGGGCTCGGGACCGTGGTCGCCCTGTTGCTCGTCGACGCCGTGCGTCAACTGTCGCTCGCGATCCGTGCCCGGAGTCCCAAGCCCAAGGCCTGATACACAGCTGGCGCACAGGCAACGAACAGTCAATTGCTAAGCCGCGGCACCAAGGTTGCCGCATGACGCGCGTGCGTGCCTCGAAGGCATGGGTGATCAACGGAGCACTGGTCGTACTGCTGGCCGGGGCGGGATTCGGGATATACCAGGCATTCAGCCCGGCACCGAGCTCGGCGCAGGCGCAGTCGCGCAGCACCCCGGTCCGCCGGGCGACGGTCACCGAGACCGTCTCCGCCGCCGGCACCCTCGCCAGCAGCTACACCGGCGCCGCGAACTTCGCCACGGCAGGCAAGGTCACCGCGATCGACGTCAAGGTCGGTGACGTCGTCAGCGCCGGCCAGAAGCTCGCCACCGTCGACAGCACGCAGGCGGCGAAGCAGCTCCAGGTCGCGAAGGCGAACCTCACCGTCGCCCAGAACGCCCTCGACACCGCCGAGACGGCCGAGGCCACCCCGGCCACCGGGCCGAACAGCCAGAACGCCCAGACCAGCGCGGCCAACAACGTCGCCTCGGCCCAGGCGAAGCTCGACCAGGCCCAGCTCGACGTCCAGACCGCGCAGCAGGCGCTCGACAACACCGTGCTGTACGCACCCGGCGCCGGCACGGTCACCGCGATCAACGGCACCGTCGGGCAGCAGTCCTCCAGCGGCTCCTCGGCCGCGAGCCAGTCGTCGAGCAGCAGCGGCAGTGGCCAGGGCGGGCAGGGCTCGTCGTCGAACTCCAGCTCGGCCGCTTCTTCGTCCTCCGGCAGCTCCGGCTTCATCACCATCACGAACCTGAGCGGCCTGGTCGTCAACACCTCGGTCGCCGAGATCGACGTCAGCAAGGTCAAGGCCGGCCAGAAGGCCACCGTGACGCTCAACGCGCTCCCGGACAAGCCGATCCAGGCCACCGTGTCGAGCATCAACCTGACCCCGACCACCAGCGGCAGCGTCGTCTCCTACGGCGCGCAGCTCGCACTGACCAGCCCGCCGGACGGGCTGCGGCCCGGCCAGTCGGCGAGCGTCGTGATCACCGTCGCCGAGGCGGACAACGCGCTGAGCGTGCCCGCCGCGGCGGTGCAGACCGTCGGCAGCACCAACCTCGTCACTGTGCAGGACAACGGGCAGAACGTCACCCGCCAGGTGCAGATCGGGCTGCGCGGCGAGTCGACCGTCCAGATCACCTCCGGGCTGACCGAGGGCGAGAACGTCGTGCTCACCGCGACGGCCACCACCGGCACCACCGGCGGGAACGGGCGCGCCGGCGGCGCCGGCGGGTTCCCCGGGACCGGGGGCACCGGCGGCTTCCCGGGCGGCGGCCAGCGCGGCACCGGCGGCGGCTTCGGCGGGCGCGGATGAACCCGGTGATCGCGGTCTCCGGACTGCGCAAGACCTACGGGGCAGGCGAAACGGCGGTGCACGCGCTGCGCGGCGTCGACCTCACCGTGTGGCCCGGCGAGTACGTCGCCATCATGGGCGCGTCCGGTTCGGGGAAGTCGACCCTGCTGAACATGCTCGGCTGCCTGGACGTGCCGACGTCCGGCCGGTACCTCCTGGACGGGTTCGGCGTCGGGAAGCTCAACGAACGGCAATTGGCGTTGCTGCGCAACCGGAAGATCGGCTTCATCTTCCAGTCGTTCAACCTGGTGCCCCGGACGTCCGCGTTGTCCAATGTGGAACTCCCGCTGGTCTACAGTGGACTGCGAAGGTCGGAACGGCGGCGGCGGGCGCTCGCGGCGCTGGAGATGGTCGGGCTGTCCGACCGGGCCAAGCACCTCCCGAGCGAGCTGTCCGGCGGCCAGATCCAGCGCGTCGCGGTGGCGCGGGCGCTGGTCACCGGCCCGGCGATGCTGCTGGCCGACGAGCCGACCGGCAACCTCGACCGGCGCAGCACCGAGGACGTCCTCGGCGTGTTCGACCGGCTCAACGCGCTCGGCCGCACCATCGTCGTCATCACCCACGAGGACGAGGTCGCCGAGCACGCGCACCGGGTCGTCCGGGTCGACGACGGGCTCATCGTGTCGGACGAAGTGACGCGCACGACCGGCACGGTGGGGGCGGTGTTGTGAACCTCCTCGAAATCCTGCGGTTCGCGGTGCGCGGGCTCACCGCGAACAAGCTGCGCTCGGCGCTCACCACGCTCGGCATCACCATCGGCGTCGCCGCGGTGATCCTGCTGGTCGCGGTGGGCAACGGCGCGTCGGCGGCGATCGCGGCCAGCATCCAGGGCCTCGGCACGAACGTCGTCAACGTCTCCCCGGCCCGCGGCGGCGGCCAGGGCGCGACCGCCCGGCCGCTGACCGTGCAGGACGCGCACGCGCTCGTCGACCCGGTCGGCGCCCCGGACGTCAAGGCCGCCTCGCCGGTGGTCAACACGACGGCGACCGCGACCTACGGGCAGACGTCCTACGACATCTCCAGCGTCGCCGGCACCGAACCGGCGTACTTCACCACCACCAACCGCGAGCTCGCCCAGGGCCAGCTGTTCACCAGCGAGGACGTCACGGCCGCGCGGAAGGTCGTCGTGCTCGGCCCGACGACCGCGGAGTCGATCTTCGGCACCGCCGATCCGGTCGGCAAGAACGTGCTGCTCAACAGCATCCAGTTCACCGTGATCGGGGTGCTGCAGGCCAAGGGCAGTACCGGCCTGCAGAACGCCGACGACGTCGCCATCGCGCCGATCTCGGCGGTCCAGAACTCCCTCGCCGGGTACGGCAACCTCAGCCAGATCGCCGTCCAGGCCACCAGCGCCGACTCCGTCTCGCTGGCCCAGTCCGAGATCACCGCGATACTCAACGCCCGCCACGGCATCCGGCTCGGCGGTACCCCGGACTACCAGATCCAGAACTCCGAGCAGCTGCTCGCGACGCGCACGTCGGCGACCGAGACGTTCACCGTGCTGCTGGCGGCGGTCGCGGCGATCTCGCTGCTGGTCGGCGGCATCGGCGTCACGAACATCATGCTGGTCACGGTCACCGAGCGGATCCGCGAGATCGGCATCCGCAAGGCCATCGGGGCTCCGCGCTCGGCCATCCTCGGCCAGTTCCTCGCCGAGGCGACCATGCTCAGCCTGTTCGGCGGGCTGCTCGGCGTCGCCATCGGGCTGATCGGCAGCCGGTTCACCATCTCCGGGATCAAACCGGTCGTGGTGCCCTCGTCGATCCTGCTCGCCTTCGCGGTATCCGCCCTGATCGGGCTGTTCTTCGGCAGCTTCCCGGCGAACCGGGCCGCCAAGCTGAGGCCCATCGACGCTTTGCGTCACGAATGACACCGACGCGTTGCGTCACGAATGACACCGACGCGTTGCGTCACGAACAAGGAGTCTTCGCATGTCCACCCACACGACGACCCCGCCGGGGGACGAGCCGACGGCGATCCTCCCCGCCGTGGAGCCGACCGCGGAACAGATCGTCGCCAGCCCGGCCGTCGACGGTGACCTGAACGCCGAGATGCGCCGGGCCGCGAAGCCGTTCTCCCGCACCACGCTGGTGCTCGCCGGGCTGGTCGCCTTCGCGATCGCCTTCGGCGGCGGCGCCTGGACGCACGCGGCGTTCGGCACTTCCACGCCCGCGCGCCCGAGCAGCACCGCCGGCGGCGCCCAGGCCCGGGGGCAGGGCGGCACCGGGCAGCAGCCCGGCGCGGGCCAGCAGGGCGGCGGGTTCCGTGGCGGCCGCGGCACCACCGGCACGGTCGACCACGTCGACGGCACCACCGTCTACGTCAAGACCGCGCAGGGCGACGACGTCAAGGTGTCCACATCGGACTCGACCACGGTCGGGGTGACCCAGCCGGGCAAGCTGTCGGACCTCAAGCCGGGTGCGACGGTCGTTGTCCAGGGCCAGGCGGGCAGCGACGGGACGGTGGCCGCGCAGGCCATCACCCAGCAGGCCGCGCGCTAGTTGAGGACGATGATCGCGGTGTTGAGCGCCGTCGCGTAGAGGATCCAGGCGAGGTAGGGCACCAGGAGCGCGGCGGCGGCCTTCGACCGGCGGGCGAACAGGACGATCGTCACCACCACGACGACGTCCAGCAGCACGATGTCGGCCAGCGCCACCCGGGCCGCGCCGCTCTCGAAGAACAGCGGTGTCCAGAGCAGGTTGAACAGCAGGCCGATGCCGTACGCGGCGAACCCGCGCGTCTCGCCGTCCGTGCGCCAGTACAGCCACCCGGCCACCGCGATGGTGACGTACAGCACCGTCCACACCGGACCGAACAGGGATGCGGGCGGCGCCCACGGCGGCTGCTCGAGCCGCGCGTAGACCTCCCGTGCCGACGTCGCGGCCAGGCCGCCGACCACGGCCACCACGGCGACGGCGCCCGCGAACCCGGCCAGCATCAGCCACTGGTTGCGGTGCGGGGCGCGTTCGGTCACCGGCTGTTCCCCTCCCGGGCGGCTGCCCGCCATCTTAGGCGGGTTTGGGAGTATGGACTCGTGAGCACAGGAACCGAGCAGTCCAAGGCATGGTTCGAACGCGCGAAGGCGGCCGTCCCGGGCGGGGTGAACTCGCCGGTGCGGGCGTTCAACTCGGTCGGCGGCACCCCGCGCTTCATGGTCCGCGGCGAGGGCCCGCACCTGTGGGACGCCGACGGCAACCGCTACGTCGACCTGGTGTCGTCCTGGGGTCCGATGATCCTGGGGCACGCGCACCCGGCGGTCGTCGAGGCGGCGCGCACGGCGGCGACGGCCGGGCTCTCGTTCGGCACGCCGACGATCGGCGAGGTCGAGCTGGCCGAAGAGATCATCGGCCGGGTCGCGCCGGTCGAGCGGGTGCGGCTGGTCAACTCGGGCACCGAGGCCACGATGAGCGCGATCCGGCTGGCCAGGGGGTTCACCGGCCGGTCGAAGATCGTGAAGTTCGCCGGGTGTTACCACGGTCACGTCGACGCGCTGCTGGCCCAGGCCGGCTCCGGCGTCGCGACGCTCGGGCTGCCGACGTCGCCGGGTGTCACCGGCGCGCAGGCCGCGGACACGCTGGTGCTGCCCTACAACGACCTCGACGCGGTCCGGAAGTCCTTTGAGGACAACCCGGGGGAGATCGCCGCGGTGATCACCGAGGCGGCGGCCGGGAACATGGGCGCGGTGGCGCCGGTCGACGGCTTCAACGCGGGCCTGCGGGAGATCGCCCACGAGCACGGCGCGCTGCTGATCATGGACGAGGTGATGACCGGGTTCCGCGTGTCGCACGCGGGCTGGTTCGGCCTCGAGGGGGTGGCCGGCGACCTCTACACGTTCGGCAAGGTGATGTCGGGCGGCCTGCCGGCGGCGGCCTTCGGCGGCCGCGCCGACGTGATGGCCAAGCTCGCCCCGGGTGGGCCGGTCTACCAGGCCGGGACGCTCTCCGGGAACCCCGTCGCGGTGGCCACGGGCCTCGCGACGCTGCGCGCGGCCGACCACGCCGTGTACGCGGCGCTCGACGCCAACGCCAAGCGTCTCGGGAACCTCTTCCACGCCGCGTTGAGCGAAGCCGGGGTTGCGCACAACGTCCAGTACGCGGGCAACCTGGTGAGCGTGTTCTTCGGCGAGGAGCCGGTCCGCGACTACGTCGGCGCGCAGGCGTCCGAGACGTGGCGCTTCCCGCCGTTCTTCCACGCGTTGCTCGATGGGGGCGTGTACGCGCCGCCGAGCGCGTACGAGGCCTGGTTCGTCAACGCGGCCATGGACGACGAAGCGTTCGCGGTGATCGAAGCGGCTCTGCCCGCGGCGGCGCGCGCGGCGGCCGGAGCGGTCCAGTGACCACCGTCGTCCACATGCTGCGGCACGGCGAAGTGCACAACCCGACGAAGATCCTCTACGGCCGCCTGCCGGGTTACCGGCTCTCCGAGCGCGGGCAGCGGCAGGCGCTCACCGTCGCCGAGGCGGTGGCCGGCCACGACCTCGTGCACGTCGTCGCGTCGCCGCTGCAGCGGGCGCAGGAGACGGCGGCCCCGATCGCCGCCGCGCACCGGCTCGACATCGCGATCGACGAGGGCCTGATCGAGGCGGGCAACCAGTTCGAGGGCCTGCAGGTGGCGGTCGGCGACGGCGCGCTGCGGGAGCCCCACCACTGGCCGAAGCTGGTGAACCCGTTCAAGCCGTCGTGGGGCGAGCCGTACATCGAGATCGCGCACCGGATGCTCGGCGCGGTCCACCGCGCGCGCGAGGCGGCTCTCGACCATGAAGCACTCTGCGTGTCGCACCAGCTGCCGATCTGGACGCTCCGGCGGTTCCTCGAGGGCAAGCGCCTGTGGCACGACCCGCGGCGCCGCCAGTGCTCGCTGGCCTCCCTGACGTCGCTGGTGTTCGACGGCGACGAGCTGCGCGAGATCGTCTACAGCGAGCCCGCCGGCGCGACCGACCCGAAGGTGACCGGGGCATGAAACGCCTGGTCGTGGGCCTGGTCGCGGCGCTCGCGCTGGCCGGCTGCAGCACGGGCAAGGACGCGGTCGTGCAGGGGAGCAGCTTCAGCTTCGTCTCCCCGGGCGGTCAGGTCGACATCACCTACGACCTGGCCCGGCGCCAGACGGCCCCGGTGCTGGCCGGCGAAGACCTGATGAACGAGGGCAAGCAGCTGTCGCTGGCGGACTTCGCGGGCAAGGTCGTGGTGCTCAACCTGTGGGGCCAGTGGTGCGGGCCGTGCCGCACGGAGGCGCCGGAGATGGAGTCGCTGGCCAAACAGGGTGTGCAGGTGGTGGGGATCGACGTCCGCGACCCGGCGCGCCAGGTGGCCCAGGACTTCGTCCGCGACCGGCAGCTGACGTACCCGTCGATCTACGACCCGGACGGCCGGGTGCTGCTGAAGCTGAGCGGCTACCCGCGCAACATCATCCCGTCGACGATCGTCCTGGACAAGCAGCACCGCGTGGCGGCGGTGTTCCTGCGGCCGGTGCTGGCGCAGGACCTGCTGCCGGTGGCCCAGCGGCTGACCGCCGAAGCCTGATCGGGGGCTTTTGCCGGTTTCCCACCGGGATGGGGGGTTTCTCGGCTAGGTTTCTCCTTGATCATCTTTCTCGACCAAGGGGAGGGCCCATGTTCAAGAAGATCGCGGCGACCGCATTGATCACGGCGGCCGCCGCCACGGCACTGGCGGCACCGGCCTCGGCGGCACCGGCGTCGGCGTCGGCCGCGCCGGTCACCGTGCAGGGGTTCACGCTGCTCAAGGAGCGGACGGGCTACGGCCGCGCGCTCCGCCTGTGGCTCAACACGGCCAACAACCAGGTGCACGCGAACCTGTCGGGAGCCCGCTACGGCGACAGGCTGTCGATCGGCAGCTGCTGCTACCCGTACACGACGTACGAGACCGTGACGAGCAACGGCCAGTCCGAGCTCAACACGGGTGAGTACGGCAACTACGGCCCCAGCGTGAACGGCGTGTTCGCCGACGGTGGGGAGCTCCACTTCTGACCCAGTCCGGAGGCGGGCGATGACGACCGAGGAACTGCTGCAGGACGAGCCGCACCGCCGGGTCGTCCGCATCGGTGACACCGTCCGCCGTCCGGTGCACCCGTGGACGCCCGCGGTCCACGCCCTGCTCCGGCACCTGGAGGAAGTGGGCTTCGCCGCTGCGCCGAGGGTGCTGGGGATCGACGACGAGGGCCGGGAGGTGCTCACCTACCTGGTGGGTGAGTCCGGCCCGCAGGGCTGGGCGAAGGTGACCGGCGAAGGCGGCCTGGCCGCCTTCGCCCGGTTGCTGCGCGACTACCACGACGCGGTGGCCGGTTTCCGGCTCGCCGGCGACCTCACGTGGTTCACCGGGACAGGAACCGGCGAGGTGGTCTGCCACGGCGACTTCGGCCCGTGGAACGTGGTCTGGCAGGACGAGCGTCCGGTCGGGATCCTGGACTGGGACTACGCCCGGCCCGGGCCGCGGCGCCACGACGTGGCTTACGCGCTGGAGTACGTAGCGCCGTTCCGCGACGACGCCGAATGCGTGCGCAGCCTCCGTTACGCCGCCCCGCCCGACCGGCGGCGCCGGGTGGAGGTCTTCGCCGAGGCGTACGGCTTGACCTCGACGGTGGGGTTGGTCGACGCCGTGATCGAGGTCCAGAGGTCCGGGCTCGAGGAGGTCCGCCGAGCGGCGGCGGAGGGGCACCAGCCGCAGGTTCGTTGGGTGGCCGAGGGGTTTCTGGGCGAGCTGGGCGCTCGGGTCGAGTGGAGCCGGGCCCACCGGCATCTTTTCGAGTGACCTGCCCGCCCGACCGGCGTGGCCGCGTGGCATCGGCGTGGCTGGTCCGGGCGCCGGGGTGCACCGGCCGAGCGGGACCAAGGTCCTGAACTGCTGTGACCGAGGTCCTGTGAAGCGGCCCCGGCGTTCTCACCAGGACCTCACTGCCTACCCTCAACGGAGTGAACTCCGTGACCGAGCTGGCGATCTCCGGACCGCTGCTGCTCGCCGCGGGTGTCGCGCTGCTGGCCGGGGCCATCTCCTTCGCCTCTCCGTGCGTTGTGCCGCTCGTGCCCGGGTACCTCGCCTACCTCGCCGCTCTCGTCGGGGCCGATGCTCCCGCCGTCAGTGCCGATGAGGACCGCAAGCAGGGGCGGTGGGCCGTTGTCGGGGCCGCTCTCCTCTTCGTGCTCGGGTTCACCGTCGTCTTCGTCGGGACGCTCGGCACGCTCGTCTGGCTCGCCGACACGCTCGTGCTCAACCAGGACGTCCTGCAGCGCGTCGGCGGGGTGCTCACCATCGCCATGGCCTTCGTCTTCCTCGGCTGGATCCCCGGGATGCAGCGCGAGCTCCGCTCGCACCACGTGCCGCGCGGGGGGATCTGGAGCGCGCCGCTGCTCGGGGCCATCTTCGGGCTCGGCTGGACGCCGTGCATCGGCCCCACGCTGTCCGCCGTCATGACGCTGGCCAGTGCCACCGGCGGGGCCGAGGTGCGCGGGTACCTGCTGATCGCCGTCTACTGCCTCGGCCTCGGGGTGCCGTTCCTGCTCATCGCGCTCGGCGCGCGGTGGGCCGTGCGCGCCACCGACTGGGTCCGGCGGCACGGCCGCCAGGTGCAGGTCTTCGGCGGCGTGCTGCTGCTGGCCGTCGGGGTCCTGCTGGTCACCGGCGTCTGGGGCGACCTGATGGGCTGGCTCCGCAACGAGCTCACCGGCAACCTGGAGCTGCCGCTGTGACGACCACCGAGGCCCCGCCCAAGACCCCGCAAGGCCCGCCGCCGGCGAAGCGCACCCTGGCCTTCCTGCGCAACACCTGGCGCGGCCTGACGTCGATGCGCACCGCGCTCGTCCTGCTGTTCCTCCTGGCACTGGCCGCCCTGCCCGGGGCGCTCCTGCCGCAGCGGACCCTGAACGCGCCCAAGGTCGACGAGTACATCGCCGCGCACGGCTGGTGGGGCACCCTGCTCGACAAGCTGCAGTTCTACGGCGTCTACTCCAGCATCTGGTTTTCGGCGATCTACCTGCTGCTCATGGTGTCGCTGATCGGCTGCCTGACCCCGCGCAGCTTCGAGTACGTCCGCGCGATGCGGGCCAAGCCGGTGCTGACCCCGCGCAACCTGGCCCGGATGCCGCACTACCGGCTCGGCCGGGGCAAGACCGACGTCGCCGCGGAGATCGCCGCCGTGCACAAGCAGCTCTCCGGCTGGCGGCGCGTCGAGCGCGAAGAGGACGGCGGCGTCCGCACGATCTCGGCCGAACGCGGCTTCCTGCGCGAGACCGGCAACCTGGTCTTCCACTTCGGCATGCTCGGCCTGATCGTGTTCTTCGCGCTCGGCAAGCTCTACAGCTACGAGGGTCAGGTCATCGTCCAGGCCGACGGCAGCACCTTCTGCAACGCCGGCATCTACAACTACGACTCGTTCAACGCCGGCCTGCGCGTCGACGGCACCGACCTGAACCCGTTCTGCGTGAAGGTGAACGACTTCACCGCCCGCTACACCGCCGCCGGCCAGCCCGACTACTACCACTCGAACATCGAGTACCAGTCCGGCGCGGACCTGGACAGCGGCACCTGGCGCCCGTACGGCCTCGAGGTCAACTCGCCGCTGCGGACCGCAGGCGACCGCGTCTACCTGCTCGGGCACGGCTACTCGCCGAAGTTCACCGTCACCTTCCCGGACGGCACGCAGCGCACCCAGAACACCCAGTGGCGCACCGTCGACCCGGGCACGATGCTCGCCGAGGGCGCGACCAAGTTCGACCAGCCCGGCATCACCGACGAGGTCCAGCGGCGGACCCGCCAGCTGGCCGTCACCGGCCTGTTCGCCCCGACCGCGTTCCTGCACGGCAGCGTCCTGACGTCGTCGGCGCCCGAACCGAACGATCCGGCCGTCGCCGTCGACGTGCTGCGCGGCGACCTGGGCCTGGACGCCGGGCGCGGGCAGTCCGTCTTCTCGGTCGACCAGTCGCTCGTCGACGACGGCAGGCTGAAGAAGGTCGCCCGGCAGAACCTCAAGGTCGGCCAGGAGCTCAAGCTGGACGACGGCACCAAGGTCCGCTTCGACGGCGTCGGCCAATGGGTCTCGCTGCAGGTTTCCCACGACCCCACCCAGGGGTTCGTGCTCGGCTTCGCCATCGCGATGTTCGTCGGGCTCGGCGCGTCCCTGCTGGTCAAGCGCCGCCGGCTGTGGGTGCGGGTGAAGCCGGGGACCGACGACGAGCCGGGTACCGTGATCGAGGTCGCCGGGCTGGCCCGCACCGACCAGGCCGGGTACGGCGAAGAGTTCCACCGGGTCAGCGAACGCCTGCTCAGCGGGCAGAAGGGCTGAGGCATGCCGATCAACGAGACGCTGTCGCGATACAGCGACTGGCTGTACACCACCGCCGCGGCGATCTACGTCGTCGCGCTGATGATGACGCTGATCGAGCAGGGCTTCGGCGCCAAGGGCCGGCTCGCCATGGAGCGCGCCCAGCGGCGCTCGCGCGAGCTCGTCGGGGCCGGCGGCCCGCCGGTCGAGGACGTCCCGGCCGCGCAGCGCGAGGTCGGCCGCCCGGAGCGGATCGGCCGGATGGGCGCGTCGCTGCTCGTGCTCGGCGCGCTGCTGCAGCTGTCGGCGATCGTGCTGCGCGGCCTCGCCGTGCACCGCGCGCCCTGGGGCAACATGTACGAGTACGGCATGGCCGTCACCTTCATCACGGTGCTGACCTGGCTGATCGTCCTGTGGAAGTTCCCGGTCCGGCACCTCACCGGCTTCCTGCTGCTGCCCGTCGTGATCCTGATGTTCATCAACGGCACGCTGCTGTACACGATCGCCGCGCCGGTGCAGCCCGCGCTGCAGTCGTACTGGCTGGTCATCCACGTCGCGGCGGCCATCATCGGCTCCGGCGTCTTCCTGGTGCCGGGCGTCGCGAGCGTGCTCTACCTGTTCCGCGCCGCCTACGACAAGGACAACACGAAGTTCGCCCGGTTCGCCCCGAAGCTGCCCGCGGCCGACGTCCTCGACCGGATCGCCTACCGGACCACCATCTTCGCCTTCCCGGTGTTCACCTTCGGCGTGCTCTGCGGCGCGGTGTGGGCCGAGTCGGCGTGGGGCCGGTTCTGGGGCTGGGACCCGAAGGAGACCTGCGCGTTCATCGCCTGGGTCGTCTACGCGGCCTACCTGCACTCCCGCGCGACCGCGGGCTGGCGCGGCGCCAGGGCCGCGATCATCAACATCGTCGGGTTCGCCGCGATGATCTTCAACCTGTTCTTCGTGAACCTCGTCTCGGTCGGCCTGCACTCCTACGCCGGGGTGGGCTGAGCGGACCGCGCGTGCGCCGACTACCGTCGGCATCGGGGGACTGAGGTTTCAGGCGGAGTGCGCGGAGGTTTTCACCGGTGACCGGACCCAGCGAAGAATCGGCTCCTGGCCACCCCGAACCGGCCGCTGCGTCGCCGCAGCCGGGCCTGTTCGCCGACGATCGGACGGATTCGCACCCGCACCCGGAGACGTCGGGGGCCTACGACGTGCAGCCGACGCAGGCGGTGGCGCCGCCGCCCAACCCGGCGGTTTCCGGCCCGCACCAGGTGCCCAACCCGGCCGTGTCCGGGCCGCACCAGGTGCCCTACGGCTACGACCAGAACCTGCCGCCGCTGCAGCCCCAGCCCGGCTACGGCGACCCGGCGCAGCAGTACCAGGCGAACGCCCAGTACCCGCCGCAGCAGCCGTCCGGGCTCCCGCAGCCGCAGGGCGGCCGGCACGCCGCGCCGCCGCCCCAGCCGGGCCACGGCCACGACCTGTCGACCGCGCACCTGGTCAAGCAGACCCGGCGGCCGCCGCAGTCGGGCTGGCGGAAAGCGCTCTACGTCGGCAGCGGGAAGCTGGTCAACCCGGGGGAGAGCCCGGCCGACACCCGTCGCCGCGAGCTGATCGCGCGGGTGAACCAGCCGCTGCGCGGGTGCTACAAGATCGCGATGCTGTCGCTCAAGGGCGGCGTCGGCAAGACCACGGTGACCACGACGCTGGGCTCGACGTTCGCGTCCCTGCGCGGTGACCGCGTGGTGGCGGTGGACGCCAACCCGGACCGCGGCACGCTGTCGCAGAAGATCCCGCTGGAGACGACCGCGACGGTCCGGCACCTGCTGCGTGACGCCGCCCGCATCACCCGGTACAGCGATGTCCGGTCCTACACGTCCCAGGGTTCGAGCCGGCTGGAGATCCTGGCCAGCGAGCAGGACCCGGCCGTGTCGGAGGCGTTCTCCGAGGACGACTACCGGCGCGCGGTCAACCTGCTGGAGCACTTCTACAACATCGTGCTCACCGACTGCGGGACCGGCCTGATGCACTCGGCGATGAAGGGCGTCCTGGACGTCGCGGACGCGCTGGTCGTGGTCTCGTCCGGTTCGGTCGACGGCGCCCGCAGCGCCTCGGCGACGCTGGACTGGCTCGAGGCCCACGGCTACGGCGAGCTGGTCAAGCGCTCGGTGGCGGTGATCAACTCGGTGCGTCCGAAGGGCGGCTCGGTCGACCTCGACAAGCTCTCGGCGCACTTCGGCGCGAAGGTCCGGGCGGTCTGCAAGATCCCGTTCGACCCGCACCTGGAGGAAGGCGCGGAGATCGAGCTGGACCGCCTCTCCGGCGACACCCGCCTGGCCCTGCTGGACCTGGCGGCCACCGTCGCCGACGGCTTCGCCACCCCGCTCTCGCAGGGTTACCGCTGACGTCACCCGCGTGATCCGGCCCGGAACTCGCGTGACTGAAGCCGTGACTCGCGTGCTGGCAGCCGGAACTCGCGAGTTCCGGCTACCAGCACGCGGATGACGGGCTGGATCACGCCGGTTCCGGCCTGGATCACACGGGTGACGGCCCGGCGAAGGTAAAGGGCGTCCTAAAGGTCTTCGTCCCGGCGTTTGCGCTGCTGTTCGGCCAGCTGGCGCAGGAAGTCGGGGTCGTCGTCCGGGGCGAGGGGGGCGCGGCGCGGAGCCGACGTCACCCCGATCCGCTGGCCGGCGAACGACCGCCACAGGAGCAGGGCGACGACCAGCGCGCCGACCGCCGCGAGCAGAGCGAGCATGCCGGATCCTTCCGTATGGCTGCCTGTCCCCCGAGGTTAACCTTTCCGGCCGTGTGGTGGGCCTGAAGCCGGGCCGGAAGAGCACGAAAGCCGTGCCGGGACGGGGTGGTTCCCGTACCCGACACGGCCCTGACGTCCGGATGGTTCAGGCGTTGCGCGCCGGTTCGCTGGCGTCGGTGGTCAGCTCGGCGAGGAGCTCGTTCACCTCGGACTCCCGGAACCGCCGGTGTCCGCCCGGGGTCCGGATGGAGCCGATGCGTCCCGCGGTCGCCCACCGCGTCACCGTCTTCGGGTCCACTCGGAACAGCGCTGCCACCTCGCCAGGGGTGAGCAGGCGTCCGCCCATCGTCGCGGTCATTTTCCGCCTCCTTAACGAACTCACTGCTATACCGGAGGCGTCCGGGCCCTTCTGCCCGTCGCGCCGGGGTAGCCAACAAGGCAATCGTTGCACTTCACCCGTCGGGTACTCGAACGGTTGTCCGCGAGTAAAGAGCCCTTAAAGGTCAAAACGGACACGTTGTTCACCCACTGCAACTACCCTCCGGTGACCTGACGTGCGGAGACGTCGCCCTCCCGGCCGTCGGCCGCGAGGCGTGGTGCCAATGGGGGATTGTCCAACCGCATAGAGTGATCCCGTGGATCAGTTGGACCGGAAGATCATCGCAGCGTTGCGCATCAACGGACGGGCCACCTACGCCGACCTCGGGCGGGCCGTCGGGCTGTCCGCGTCGTCGGTGCACGAGCGCGTCGGCAAGCTGGAAGCCGCCGGCGTGATCACCGGCTACCACGCGGTCGTCGACCCGAGCTCGGTCGGCCTCGGCGTCACCGCCCTCGTCAGCATCCACCCCACGGACACCGCCACGGAGGACGACGTCGCCGACGCCCTCGCCGAGCTCGACGAGGTCGAGAGCTGCTACGCGGTGGCGGGCGACGAAGCGTTCGTCGTCAAGGTGCGGGTGCCGACCGTCGACGAGCTGGAACGCACGCTGGGCCGGCTCCGCCGCATCCCCGGCGTCGGGCGCACGAACACCACCGTGGTGCTTTCGACGCGGTTCGAGGGCCGCCCGAACAACGCGGGCCTGCAGAAGGACCGGGCGGGCGGGGCGTAGCCTGCGTTGGTGTGAGCGACGAGAAGCCCCCGCAGCTGGCCCGTGACCTGACGCTGTACCTGCTGGCGCGGTTCGTGCTGGTCGCGGCGATCGCCTGGGGCCTGTCCCTGACCGGCGTGCCGCTGCTGGTCGCCCTGCTGATCGGCCTGGTCGTCGGCCTGCCGCTCGGCCTGCTGCTGTTCCGCCCGCTCAACGCCCGCGTGACCGCCGGGCTCGCGAAGCGCAACGAGAAGCGGGCCCGCGCCCGCGCCGAGCTGCGCGCGCAGCTGCGCGGCGACGGCGCCGGGCAGCCCGAATGAGCCGCCTGCACAGCCGCAGCTGGGTCCGCGAGGCCGTCCGGATCATCGAGGCCGACGCCAACCGCAGCGCCGACACGCACCTGCACGTCTTCCCGCTGCCCCCGGAGTGGGGCATCGACCTGTACCTCAAGGACGAGTCGGTGCACCCGACCGGCTCGCTCAAGCACCGGCTGGCCCGGTCGCTGTTCCTGTACGGGCTGGTCAACGGCCAGATCGGGCCGGACACCGTGCTCGTCGAGGCCTCCAGCGGGTCGACCGCGGTGTCCGAGGCCTACTTCGCCCGGATGCTCGGCCTGCGCTTCATCACCGTCGTGCCGCGGCGCACGTCGAAGGAGAAGGTCGCGCTCATCGAGTTCTACGGCGGCGAGTGCCACTTCGTCGACGAAGCCCCGGCGATGTACCCCGAGGCCGAGCGGCTCGCGGCCGAGTGCGGCGGCCACTACCTCGACCAGTTCACCTACGCCGAGCGCGCGACGGACTGGCGCGGCAACAACAACATCGCCGAGTCGGTGTTCGCGCAGATGCGCTCGGAACCCCACCCGATCCCGAAGTGGATCGTCGTCGGCGCGGGCACCGGCGGCACGAGCGCGACCTTCGGCCGGTACGTCCGCTACAAGCGGCACACGACGAAGGTGTGCGTCGTCGACCCGGAGAACTCGTCGTTCTACGGCGCCTGGGAGACCGGGGCCCTGGACTACGCCACCGGCATGCCGTCGCGGATCGAGGGCATCGGGCGGCCGCGGTGCGAGCCGTCGTTCGTCCCCGGCGTCATCGACGAGATGTTCCGGATCCCCGACGCGGGCTCCCTGGCGGCCATCCGGCTGCTGCGCGAGCGGACCGGGCACTGGGCGGGCGGCTCGACCGGCACCAACCTCTACGGCGCGTTCCGGCTCATCTCCCGGATGGTCGAGGACGGCCAGGCGGGCAGTGTCGTGACGCTCCTGTGCGACGGCGGCGAGCGGTACGCCCACACCTACTACAACGACGAGTGGCTGGCCCAGCAGAACCTGGACCTGGCGCCGCACACAGCGCTGTTCGAGGAGTTCCTGACCACCGGGAAGTTCCCGGAGCTCTAGAGGTTCAGGCCGACCGCGGCCAGCACCGCCCAGGCGAGCATCGCCAGCCCGGTGTCGCGCAGGGCCGGGATGAGGTCGCGGCCGGTCGCGTTGTGGCGGATCGCGCTGACCGACTGGAACAGCAGCGGGGCGCTGAGCAGGGGGAGCGCCGCGAGCCCGTGCACCGTGAACCCGAGGACCAGGGTGAGTGCGTACGGCACGGCGATCAGCACCAGGTAGAGCCGCCGGGTGCCCCTGTCACCCAGGCGGGTGGCCAGGGTGCGCTTGCCGGACTCGATGTCCGTCGGGATGTCCCGCAGGTTGTTGGCCGTCAGGACCGCCGTCGAGAAGCAGCCGACCGCGACCGCGCAGGCCAGCGCCGCCCAGCTGACGCGGCCCGCCTGGACGTACACCGTGCCCAGCACGCCGGCCAGGCCGAAGAACACGAAGACGGCGATCTCGCCGAAGCCGTAGTAGCCGTAGGGCTTCTTGCCGCCGGTGTAGAACCACGCGCCGAGGATGCACAGCGCGCCCATCCCCAGCAGCCACCAGTGCCCGCTGACGGCCACCAGGACCAGGCCGAGCACCCCGGCCAGGCCGAGCGAGACCAGCGCCGCCGTCAGCACGGCCTTCGGGGCGGCGACCTTCGAACCGACCAGCCGGAGCGGCCCGACGCGGTTCTCGTCCGTGCCGCGGATGCCGTCGGAGTAGTCGTTGGCGTAGTTGACGCCGACGATCAGCGAGAGGGAGACCAGCAGCGCGAGCACCGAACGCCACCAGGAGAACGCGTCCAGCGCGATCGCCGCGCCGACGCCCGCCACCACCGGCGCCACCGCGTTGGGCAGCGTCCGCGGCCGGGCCCCTTCGATCCACTCGCTCAAGCTCGCCATGACGTCATTCAACGCCATGTCGATCAGTGACGAGCCGGAACCCGGAGAGTCAGTCGGAGGTCGGCATTTCCCAGACGAGCGAACCGCTGTTGGGGTCGACACCGTCGGCGAGAGCCGCGCTCGCGGGCGCCAAAACACCCAGCGTGACGGCCGTGGCGATGAGGGCAGTTCTGAACCAGCGCGTCATGGTGAGTAGCCAAGCGGGCGCGCCCCGTGCGTGTCAACGCTCTACCGCCATTCAGCGGCGGAAACGCTACTGAAGACGGGCTTTCACCGCCGTCCGGTCGATCTTCCCGGGGCCGCGGAGGGGGAGATCCGTGGCGAATTCGATGCGTTTCGGGGTGGCCGCCGCACCCAGTTCCGCACGGACCGCCGCCCGCAGGTCGCCGGGCTCGCCGTCCGGGACGACCAGCGCGACCACCGCCTCGCCCCACTCCGCGTCCGGCACGCCGACGACGCACGCGTCACGCACCCCCGGCTGGGCGCTCAAGCAGCGCTCGACCGCGTTCGCCGACACCTTCACGCCACCGGTGTTGATCATGTCGTCGGCCCGGCCGAGGACCTCGATGCGGCCGTCGTCGTGGCGAACGCCACGGTCGGACGTGGTGAACCAGCCGTCGCGGAACGACTCGGCGGTCAGGTCCGGGCGCCGCCGGTAGCCGTGCGCGAGGACGTCCCCGGCGATCCGGATCCGGTCGCCGCCGACGTCGACGTGGACGCCGTCGAGGGGGACGCCGTCGTAGACGCAGCCACTGGCCGTCTCGCTCATCCCGTACGCGGGCACGATCCGGACCCCGGCCTCCGCGGCGCGCTCGCGCAGGGCCGGCGACGTCGCGGCCGCGCCGACCACGATCGCGTCGAACGTCCTCGCCGCGGCCAGCCCGGCGCCGCCGTCGTCGAGCAGGCGGACCAGCTGGGTCGGCACCAGCGCCGTGTACCGCGGGCCGCCGGTCAGCCGGGCCGCGGCGGCCGCGAAGCCGTCCGGGCGGAAGCCGGTGCCGGTCAGCAGCGCCGGCGTCGTCCCGGCCAGCAGCGACCGGACCAGCACCTGCAGCCCGCCGATGTAGTGCGCCGGCGTGGCCAGCAGCCAGTGTCCCGGGCCGCCGAGCCGGGTGTGCGTGGCCTCGGCGGACGCGGTCAGCGCACGGGCCGACAGCAGGACGCCCTTGGGCGCCCCGGTCGAGCCCGACGTGGCGATGACCACGGCGGTCTCCGGTTCGGCGGGTTCGTCCGGCGCCATGGCGTCACGCAGCACGGGGTCGGTGAACGGCAGCACCGCCGGGCCGCCGTCCAGCGCGGCCGCGACGGCGGCCTTCAGCGTCTCGAGCGCCTCCGGCGAGCCGTCGAGGTGGACCGGGAGCAGCTCAGTAGTAATAGGGGACGTCCTTGAAGTCGGGGTCGCGCTTCTCGAGGAACGCGTCACGGCCTTCGACGGCCTCGTCCTGCATGTACGCCAGCCGGGTGGTTTCGCCGGCGAACAGCTGCTGGCCGACCAGGCCGTCGTCGGTGAGGTTGAACGCGTACTTGAGCATCCGCTGGGCCGTCGGCGACTTGCGGGTGATCTCCCACGCCCAGGTCAGCGCCTCTTTTTCCAGGTCGGCGTGCGGGACGACGGCGTTCACGGCACCCATCGCGTGCATCTGCTCGGCCGAGTACTCGCGGCCGAGGAAGAAGATCTCGCGGGCGAACTTCTGCCCGACCATCTTCGCCAGGTACGCCGAGCCGTAGCCGCCGTCGAACGAGCCGACGTCGGCGTCGGTCTGCTTGAACTTCGCGTGCTCGGCCGAGGCGAGGGTGAGATCGCACACCACGTGCAGGGAGTGCCCGCCGCCCGCGGCCCAGCCCGGCACGACCGCGATCACCGGTTTCGGCAGGAACCGGATCAGCCGCTGGACCTCGAGGATGTGCAGCCGGCCCGCCCGCGCGGGGTCCACCGTGTCGGAGGTCTCGCCGCTCGCGTACTGATAGCCGGAGCGTCCGCGAATACGCTGGTCACCACCGGAGCAGAACGCCCACCCGCCGTCCTTGGGCGAGGGACCGTTCCCGGTGAGCAGGACACAGCCGACGTCGGCGCTCATCCGGGCGTGGTCCAGGGCCCGGTAGAGCTCGTCGACGGTGTGCGGCCGGAAGGCGTTGCGGACCTCCGGGCGGTCGAACGCGATGCGCACCACGCGTTTGCCGCCGCAGCTCTCAGCGGAGCGGTGGTAGGTGATGTCGGTGAAGGCGAAACCTTCGACCTCGGTCCACGCGGCGGGGTCGAACAGCTCGGAAACTCGGGCGTCATCCACGTTTGGGAGAATAGGACCTGTGGACTCTACTGATCTCGATGGATGCGAGGCCTGCCGGTGAACCCTTCCACCGCGCAGGCCAGGGTCATCGTCGACGAGCTCGTCCGCAACACCGTTTCGCACGTCGTCCTCTGCCCGGGCTCCCGCAACGCGCCGCTGTCGATCGCGCTCTATGACGCCGCGGCGGCCGGGAAGCTCCAGCTGCACGTCCGCATCGACGAGCGCGGGGCCGCGTTCCTCGCCCTCGGCATCGCCGCCCGCACCGGCCGCCCGGTGGCCGTGCTGTGCACCTCCGGTACCGCGGCCGCGAACTTCCACCCGGCGGTCCTGGAGGCCGACCGGGCCGGTGTCCCGCTGATCGTGCTGACCGCCGACCGGCCGCCCGAGCTGCGGGCCGCCGGCGCGTCGCAGGTCATCGACCAGCACCAGCTCTACGGCGACGCGATCCGCTACTTCGACGAGCTGGCCGTCGCCGAGCGGCGGGCCGGGCAGAACTCGTACTGGCGGAGCCAGATCTGCCGGGCCTGGAACGCCGCCTACGGGGAGTGGCGCTGCGGGCCGGTGCACCTGAACATCCCGTTCCGCGAGCCGCTCGTGCCGGACGTGGACGATGACGGCGAGTGGTACGAATCGCTCGACGGCCGCGCCGACGGCTCCCGCTGGACCGAGCTGCCGGACTTCGGCGCACTGCCGTCGTTCGTGGTCCCCTCGGCGCGCCACGGCCTGGTCATCGCGTGCGACACCGGCGTCCAGGCGGCCAGCGAGTGGGCCGAGCAGCACGGCTGGCCGGTGATCTCCGAGACCGGCGGGATCGGGCTGTCCGGCGGCACGGCGATCTCGTCCGGCGCGTGGCTGCTGGGCGTCGAGGAGTTCATCTCGAAGCACAAGCCGGAGCAGGTGCTCTGCCTCGGCCGTCCGACGGTGTTCCGGCAGATCCAGAAGGTGCTCTCGGACGCCTCGGTCGAGGTGCTGCTGGTGCGGCCGGACTCGGACTGGCCGGCGCCCGCGCACAACGTCCGGCAGGTCGGGCAGTGGTTCGACGAGCCGACCAAGCCCGCGGACCCGGAGTGGCTGGCCAGCTGGCGCCGGGCCGACGCGGCGGCCGCGTCCGCGGTGGCGTCGACGCTGGCCGAGGAGCCGTGGCCCAGCGGGTTGCGGGTGGCGACCGAGCTGGTGGACGCGCTGCCGCCGGACTCACTGCTGGTCGTGGGCTCGTCCAACCCGACCCGGGACGTCGCGCTGGCCGGCCGGCTGCGCCCGGACGTCCTCGTGCACCGCAACCGCGGTGTCGCGGGCATCGACGGCACGGTCTCGACGGCCATCGGGGCCGCGTACGTGCACCGGGGGCCGTCGTATGCGCTGCTCGGTGACCTGACGTTCCTGCACGACGCGTCGGGCCTGCTGACCGGGCCCGCCGAGCAGCGGCCCGACCTGACGATCGTGGTGCTCAACGACGACGGCGGCGGCATCTTCTCCCTGCTCGAGCAGGGAGCGCCGGAGCACTCGGCCAGCTTCGAGCGCGTCTTCGGCACCCCGCACGGCGCCGACCTGGGCGCGCTGTGCGCGGGCTACCGGGTCCCGCACGTCGTCGCGGAGACGCTGACGGAGTTCCGGGCGGCCCTAGAACCCGCGCCGGGGCTGCGGGTCGTCGAGGTGCGGGTGGACCGGGCGCGGCACCGCGACCTGCACGCCCGTCTGCGGGCAGCGGTGTCCGCAGCGGTGTCGGCGGCCTGAGTCAACCGCTTTCCGGGCGCAATCCCAGAAGGCAAGAAACCTTCCTTCGGCTGTTCCTGGGGTGTTCCTGGCTGGCTACGTTCGAGCGCGCTGCTTCCTCACTCCTTTGGAGGATTTCGAATGCGTGCAAGAACGCGCACCGGTCTCGGTGCGCTCGCGGCCGGCGTCGTCTCGGTGCTGCTCGCCGGAACCGCGAGCGCCGCGCCCGCGCCCGGTGCCCCCGGCGTCGGCGACCCGTACTACCCGAACGCCGGCAACGGCGGCACGGACGTGCTGCACTACGACATCCGGCTCACCTACCAGCCCGCGACCGACCTGCTGTCGGGCACCACGACGCTGCTGCTGACCGCGACCCAGGACCTCTCGCGGTTCGACCTGGACTTCGCGCTGAAGGCGTCGAGCGTGCGGGTGAACAACCGGCCGGCGCAGTTCACGAACCAGACCGGCAACGGCGAGCTCGTCGTCACCCCGGCGCAGCCGCTGCTCAAGGGCCAGACCGCGACCGTCGTCGTCGCCTACGCGGACACGCCGTCGACCGAGACGGTGGACGGCATCAACGCGTGGAAGAAGGGTGCGTTCGGCGCGCTCGGCATCGACGAGCCGCAGAGCTCGGCGTGGTGGTTCCCGGCCAACGACCACCCGACCGACAAGGCGACCTACGACGTCTCGATCGAGGCGCCGGACGGCAACGTGGCCATCTCCAACGGCTCGCTGGTCCGCACGACCAAGCAGCGCGCCGGCTGGACGCGCTGGCAGTGGCGCAGCACGAAGCCGCAGGCCACGTACCTGACGTCGTTCATCGTCGGCAACTACGAGCTGGTCCAGTCGACGACCCCGGACGGCAAGCCGTTCGTCACCGCCTACGGCGCCGACCTCGGCGACTCGCTGTACGCGGCGAAGGCCAGCGTCGAGCGCACCCCGGAGATCAACGAGTTCCTGGCGACCCAGTTCGGCCCGTACCCGTTCGAGGCCGAGGGCGGCGTCGTGACCAGCGGCATCGGGTTCTCCCTGGAGAACCAGACCCGGCCGACGTACGGCGCCCGCAACTTCCGCGCGGGCTCGAACACGACGCTGATCGCCCACGAGAACGCCCACCAGTGGTTCGGCGACAACGTGTCGCTCGGCCGCTGGAGCGACATCTGGCTGAACGAGGGCTTCGCGTCGTACGCGGAGTGGCTGTGGTCGGAGCACGAGGGCGAGGGAACGGTCGCGGAGCTGGCGCAGTACACGTACGACTCGAACCCGGCCGACGGCGACCTGTGGAAGCTCGTCCCGGCCGACCCCGGCGCGGACAACCAGTTCGACAACGCGGTGTACGACCGGGGCGCGCTGACGCTCCAGGCGCTGCGGACGGCCGTGGGTGACCAGGCGTTCTTCACCATCCTGAAGACGTGGCAGGCGCAGCGGGGCGGGTCGAACGGGCGGATCCTGGACTTCATCGCGCTGGCGGAGAAGGTCTCGGGCAAGCCGCTGCACGACCTGTTCCAGACGTGGCTCTACACGGCGGGCAAGCCCGCGGTGGGCCCGAACGGCGCTCCCGCCGCCGCGGCTCGCTCGGCTGTGGCTTCTGCTCCCGCTTCCGTGAAGCCGCGCTCGTACGAGCAGATCCAGCAGAACCACCGGTTCCTCGCCGCCGAACACGCGGGCTGAGCGGGACCGCTACGCTCGCGGCGTGAGCACGAGAGGTGAGCGGGCGAGGCGCGTCGGGTGGTGGACCACCCTCGGCGTCGCCTCGCTCCTCACCGTGATGTGCGTGTGCCTCCTGTTCGCCGCGATCCGGAACGACAGCGCGATCTCGGAGCAAATGGGGACGGCGACGGCGACGGTCGATTCGGTGGCGTTCGACCGGACGATCATCCACTTCGAGACGCCGGACGGGATCGTGCACAGCCCGGCGAACGGGGTGCTTTACCCGGACGGGCTGGCGGCCGGGCAGCTGGTGCGGATCGAGTACGACGCTTCGGATCCGGAGCTGGCGCGGGTGGCTGGGCGGTCGGCTGCGTTGACGCTGCTGCCGCTGGGGAGTTTCGTGTTTTTCACGTGGCTGGTGGCTGGGCCGGCGCTTTGGTGGATTCGGCGGCAGAACAAGCGGGCTTCGGCTGCTGCTTGAGTGGTTCCCCGGCTCCTCGTGGGCTGCCGGATTTCCCGCTCCTCGTCCTCGATTGTTCAACACCGGAGACCCGGCCTCAAGGGCGCCTTCGGCGTCGCTTCGCGATGAGCTTCGCTCACCCTTGACCCCGGCTCTCCGGTGCTGACTGCGGCTGGGACGAGGGGCGGGGGAGGTGTAGGGCGGGTGGCTGGGTCTCGCTCCGCCCCCCCTCGGGCCGCAACCTCGATCAGCCCGCCGTCTCCTGCCACCAGCCCAGTACCTCGTCCGCCACCCCCGGGGCCGCCACCAGCAAGCCGTCCGTCGGCAGCGCCGTGTCCTCTCCGTGCCTGTCCAGCACCACCGCGCCCGCCTCGATCGCCATGGCCACCGAGCCGGCCACGTCCCACTCGTGGTAGCTGTGCAGCACCGCCGCCGCCGCGTGGCCCAGTGCCACCTGGGCGATCGACAGCGCCGCCGAGCCGAGTACCCGTACGCCCGCGTGGGCCGCCGCCGCTCGCTCGATGAAGCCGCCCATTCCCGGCCACGGTCCCGTTCGGGCCAGCTCCGTGCACACCAGTGCTCCCGCCGTCACGCAGCGGTCCGCGAGCTTGATCGGCTTGCCGTTCGCGCGGGCCCCCCGGCCGCGCGCCGCGGCGTAGATCTGGGCGCGGTACGGGTCCGCCACCACCCCGACCACCGGGCCCGCCGCGTCCACCAGCGCCAGGCTGTACGCGCACCACGGCACCCCGGCCACGTAGTTCGCCGTCCCGTCCACCGAGTCCACCACCCAGCGGTACTCGGCGACGTCCGCTCCGTGGTCCGCGCCGAACTCGTGGCCGACCACCGGGATGCCCGGGAACTCCGCCGTCAGGACGCGCCGGGTGTGGCGCTCCAGGATGCGGTCGGTGTCGGTGACCCAGTCGAACGGCGAGTCCAGCGTCGAAGGGTGGGCGCCGCGGCCGGCGGTCGCGGTGATCACGTCGGTGGCGTCGTTGGCCAGCCGCCCGGCCACTTCGAGCGCCCTCGACAGCAGACCGGGCTCGACGGGCCGCGGCGGCCGTGAGGACAAGAGGGTCATGCCCGCCTAGTCTGGGCCACCCTGGTTTCCGGCACGCGACCACGAGATGACATGTCGTAGCCGATCTGTTCCGGCACCGTTGGCTCCCACGTCACACCCTCGCCAGTATCGGGTGCGATCGTCCAACACGTGCGAGTCGCCATAGTCACCGAAAGTTTCCTGCCCCAGGTGAACGGCGTGACCAACTCCGTCCTGCGGGTCGTCGAGCACCTGCGCGAACGCGCGCACGACGTGCTGATCATCGCGCCCGGCCCCGGCCCGGACTCCTACCGCGGCGCCCCGGTGGTCCGGATCCCCGCGTTCGACGTCCCCGGGGTCAGCTCCCTGCCGATCGGCCTGCCGACGCGGACCGTGCTCAACGCGCTGGCCGCGTTCGGCCCGGACGTCGTGCACCTGGCGTCGCCGTTCGTCGTCGGCGCGCGCGGGCTCGCCGCCGCGAGACGGCTGCGCGTCCCGGCGATCGCCGTCTACCAGACCGACATCGCCGGGTTCGCCGCCGCGTACGGCTTCGGCATCGCCGCACGGGCCGCGTGGCGGTGGGTGCGGCGGCTGCACTCGCGCGCCGACCGGACCCTGGCGCCGTCCAGCGACTCCGTCGAGCAGCTGCGGCGGCACGGCGTCCCGCGGGTGCACCGGTGGGCGCGCGGGGTCGACATCGACCGGTTCTCGCCGTCGCACGCCGACCCGGTGCTGCGGGCCGAGCTGGCCCCGGACGGCGAGCTGCTCGTCGGGTTCGTCGGCAGGCTGGCGCCCGAGAAGGAGGTCGACCGGCTGGCCGCGCTCGCCGGGGTGCCCGGGATCCGTGTGGTCGTCGTCGGCGACGGCCCCGAACTGCCCGCGCTGAAGGCGCAGCTCCCGGACGCCGCGTTCCTCGGCGCGAAGTACGGCGAAGACCTCTCGAAGGCGTACGCGAGCCTCGACGTCTTCGTCCACACGGGACCGCACGAGACGTTCTGCCAGGCGGTGCAGGAGGCGATGGCCGCCGGGCTGCCGGTGCTCGCCCCGGACGCCGGTGGCCCGAAGGACCTCGTCCTGCCCGGCCGCACCGGCTACCTGCTGCCGGCGGACCGCGAACGGTTCGGCCCGGCGCTGGTCGAGAAGATCGACGACCTGCGGGACGCCGCTCTGCGCGCGCGGCTGGGCGAGAAGGCGCGCAAGGTGGTGCTCGGCCGCACCTGGCCCGCCGTCTGCCACGAGCTGCTCGGGCACTACGAAGCCGTGCGGGGCCGGGCCGCCCGCGCGGCCTGACGTGCACATCGTCCAGCTCGCGAACTTCTACGGCCCGCGCTCGGGCGGGCTGCGCACCGCCCTGCACCACCTCGGCGCCGGCTACGTCGCGAGCGGGCACGAGGTGACGCTGGTCGTGCCGGGCCGCCGGTACGCCGACGAGGTGATGCCGACCGGCGTGCGCCGGTTCTCCCTGTCTGCCCCGCGGATCCCGGGCACCGGCGGCTACCGGGCCGTCGACCCGCACCGCGTCCGCGCGGTCCTGCGCAGGCTCGAGCCCGACCGGCTGGAGGTGTCGGACCGGCTGACGCTGCGGGGGATGGGCGGCTGGGCGAGCCGCCACGGCGTGCCCAGCACGGTCATCTCCCACGAACGCCTCGACCGCCTGCTGGAGCAGTTCCTGCTGCCCGAGCCGGTCGCGCGGCGCGTCGCCGACGTCGCGAACCGGCGGATGGCCGCGAGCTACGACACGGTCGTCTGCACGACGGCGTTCGCCCGCGCGGAGTTCGACCGGATCGCCGCGCCGAACGTCCGCCGCGTCCCGCTCGGTGTCGACTTGGCGACCTTCCGACCCGCCATGCGCGACGACGGCTGGCGCACCGACCTGGCTTCCGGTGCCGACGCCCTGCTGGTCCACTGTGGACGGCTGTCGACCGAGAAGCACGCGGAGCGCAGCGTGGACACCGTCGCCGCGCTGACCGAGGCGGGTGCGAAGGTCCGTTTGGTGGTGGCGGGCGACGGGCCGCGGCGGCGAGCCCTCGAACGCCGGGCGCGGGGGCTGCCGGTGACGTTCCTCGGGTTCCTGCCGGGCCGTGGCGACGTAGCGCGGCTGCTGGCCAGCGCCGACGTCTCCCTGGCGCCCGGCCCGCACGAGACCTTCGGGCTGGCCGCACTGGAGGCCCTCGCCTCGGGAACGCCGGTGGTGGTGTCGGCGTCGTCGGCGCTGCGGGAGATCGTGCGCCCGGGGTGCGGTGCGGCGGTGGACGACCACGCGCCCGCGTTCGCCGAAGCGGTGACCGGGCTCTTGGAGAGCCCCGAGGAGTTACGCAGGGCGGCGGCCAGGGCGAGGGCCGAGGAGTTCACCTGGTCAGCGACGGTGGCCGGGATGCTGGCCACATTCCACTGAGTGACCCGGACTAATCTCAGGTCATGTCACGCGCAAGCCTGGACAAGGATCCGCACGAAGTCGCCGCGATGTTCGACGGCGTCGCGTCCGGGTACGACCGGGCGAACTCGTTCATGACCTTCGGCTTCGACCGCCGCTGGCGCACCACCACCGCCCGCGTGCTCGACGCCCGCCGCGGGGAACGAGTCCTCGACCTCGCCGCCGGCACCGGCGTGTCGACCGTCGAGTACGCCCGCGGTGGCGCCTGGTGCCTGGCCGCCGACTTCTCGTTCGGCATGCTCCGCGCGGGCCTGCACCGGAACGTGCCGATGGTTGCGGCCGACGCGCTCAACCTGCCGTTCGCCGACGAGAGTTTCGACGCCGTCACGATCTCGCTCGCGCTGCGCAACTTCGTCGACCCGAAGGCCGCGCTCACCGAGATCGCCCGGGTCGTCAAGCCCGGCGGCCGGCTGGTGATCTGCGAGGTCTCGACCCCGCCGTTCGCGCCCATCCGGTTCGTCCACCGCCGGTTCGTCCTCAAGCTGCTGACCTGGGTCGGCAGCCGGACGTCGTCGAACCCCGAGGCGTACAAGTACCTGGCCGAATCCATGCTGACCTGGCCCGACCAGCGCACCCTCGGCGAGATCATCGCGAGCGCCGGGTGGACCGACGTCGAGTGGTTGAACCTCACATTCGGGGTCGTGGCCATCCACCGCGCCCGAAAGCCTGCCTAAACTCGCGTTCATGACGCGACGCACCGCAGACCAGGACGCCGAAGTCATCGTCGTCGGCGCCGGACCCGCTGGTTCCACCGTGGCCACGTACTTGGCGCGCGCGGGCGTCGACGTCCTCCTGCTGGAGAAGACCGAGTTCCCCCGCGAGAAGGTCTGCGGCGACGGCCTGACCCCGCGCGGCGTCAAGCAGCTCATCGACCTGGGCATCGACACCAGCGAGGACGCCGGCTGGGTGCACAGCCGCGGCCTGCGGATCCTCACCGGCGACCTCACGCTGGAACTCGACTGGCCGGACCTGACGAGCTACCCGCCGTACGGCGTTTCCCGCACCCGTCACGACTTCGACGACCTCCTCGCGAAGCTCGCGGTGAAGGCGGGCGCGCGGCTGTACGAGCGCACCAGCGTCACCAGCGCGATCACGAACGCGAGCGGGCGCGTGGTCGGCGTCGAGGCGAAGGTCGGCCCGGAGAAGACGCCGGTGAAGTACTACGCGCCGCTGGTGCTGGCCTGCGACGGCGTCTCCGCGCGGCTCGCGCTGAGCGTCGGCATCCAGAAGAACGAGAAGCGCCCGATGGGCGTCGCCGTCCGCCAGTACTACAAGAGCCCGCGCCACGACGACCCGTTCATCGAGGGCCACCTCGAGCTGTGGGACAAGTCCGACCCGCGGAACCCGAAGCTGCTGCCCGGCTACGGCTGGGCGTTCCCGCTCGGCGACGGCACGGTCAACGTCGGCCTCGGCATGCTGTCGACGTCGGCCTCCTTCCGGAACACCGACTACCGCGCGCTGCTGCGCCAGTGGCTCGACGGGACGCCCGAGGAGTGGGGCTACCGCGAGGAGAACGCGATCGGCAAGGTCGGCGGCGCCGGGCTGCCGATGGGCTTCAACCGCACCCCGCACTACCGCGACGGCCTGCTGCTGCTCGGCGACGCCGGCGGCATGGTCAGCCCGTTCAACGGCGAAGGCATCTCGGCGGCGATGGAGTCGGCGCAGATCGCGGCGGAGGTCGTCGTGCAAGCGCTGGCGCGGCGGGAAGGGCCATCGCGGGAGCGGGCGCTGGAGGCGTACCCGCGGGCCGTCGGCGAGCTGATGGGCGGCTACTACCAGCTGGGCAACGTGTTCGCGAAGATCATCGGCAAGCCGAAGATCATGCACGCCTGCACCAAGTACGGGTTGCGCATCAACAAGCTCCTGCCGCTGGTCTACAAGGGCTTGTCGGGCTGTTACGACGCCAAGGGCGGCGACGGCGTCGACCGGCTCATTTCGGCGCTGGCGAAGGTCACGCCGAGCCCGCGCTGACCGGATTTCCGAGAGCCCGGCACGGTTCCCGTGCCGGGCTTCCTCGTGCGCGGACACACGAGTGGCCTAGTAAGTTGGCCGTGCGGTCAGTGGGATAGATCACAGGTCAGCGCCCGTTTTGTCCGGCCGGATCGCGATCTTGAACGCCTTTCGCGCAGGTCGCGCGCGCGGTGTTGCCGACCCGTGACAACGATGGCGGTAAAACTTAGGCGACCCTTATAACACGGGGTACTAGGGACAAGAGTGTGAGTCGCGTCCTAGACTCCCCCCATGCTTTGTGAATCCCTTCACATCCGCGACGAGTGGCTTGTGAACTATTTCACAAGCAGGGCGCGGTCCAGCCACGGGCCGTAAGGAGACCCTGACCCTCGGCGGTGTGACCCAGGTCCCTTAGGGTGCCGACGAGGCCCAGCGGTTCCCCACCACAAGCACAACCGCAGCGGCGCGGAAAGGATGGCGAAGACCCCGTGCTGACGTTGCTGACCCGGACCGACACGGTGCAGCTGGCGCAAGAGGCCCCGAGCCTGAAGCCCTACCTGCCCATCGTGATCTTGTTCGTCCTGGCGCTCGGTTTCGCCGTACTGTCGGTCCTGCTCGGGCCGCTCGTCGGCCCCAGCCGGTACAACAAGGCCAAGCTGGCCGCCTACGAGTGCGGCATCGAGCCGTCCCCGCAGCCGCTCGTCGGCGCCGGGCGGATGCCGGTCGCGTACTACATCACCGCGATGCTGTTCATCCTGTTCGACATCGAGATGGTCTTCCTCTACCCGTTCGCCGTGCAGGCGGACGCGCTGGGCACGTTCGGCCTGGTGGAGATCCTGCTGTTCATCGCGACGGTCGGCTTCGCGTACGCCTACGTGTGGCGGCGCGGCGGCCTGGATTGGAACTAGACCCATGGGCCTGGAAGAAAAACTCCCCAACGGCATCCTGCTGGCCAGCCTCGAAGGCCTCGTCAACTGGGCGCGCAAGAACTCGCTGTGGCCCGCCACCTTCGGGCTCGCCTGCTGTGCGATCGAGATGATGACCGTCGGCGGTTCCCGCTACGACATCGCGCGCTTCGGCATGGAGCGCTTCAGCGCGACCCCGCGCCAGGCCGACCTGATGATCGTCGCCGGCCGCGTCACGCAGAAGATGGCCCCGGTCCTGCGGCAGATCTACGACCAGATGGCCGACCCCAAGTGGGTGCTCGCGATGGGCGTCTGCGCTTCCTCCGGCGGCATGTTCAACAACTACGCCGTGGTCCAGGGCGTCGACCACATCGTGCCGGTCGACATGTACCTGCCCGGCTGCCCGCCGCGGCCGGAGATGCTGCTGGACGCGATCCTCAAGCTGCACGCCAAGATCCAGGACGAGCCGATCAACGCCCGCCGCGCCGCCCTCCGCGCGGCCAGCGGGGCGCGCACCGAGCTCGTCGCGTCGTCGATCAAGTACGCGAAGAAGTAGAGCGATGACTGAGAACCCCCAACCCGGCGAAGAGCAGTCCAGCGCCGAGCGAGCCGAAACCGGCCTGACGGCGAAGGGTCCGGGCGCGGCCGAAGCGGTCGTCACCGGTCGCGAACGCCAGGGCATGTTCGGCGTCCACGGCACCGGCGACACCTCCGGCTACGGCGGCGTCCGGCTCCCGGCGTACAGCCCGGCGCCGGCCGAGCGCCCGTACGGCGGCTGGTTCGACCAGTTCGCCGACGAGTTCTACGCCGCGCTGGCCGAGCGCAAGATCCCCGCCGAGGCGATCCTGCAGACGACGGTCGACCGCGGCGAGATCACCTTCTACGTCGCCCGCGAGCACCTGCCCGCGATCGCGAAGACGCTGCGCGACGACGGCGGCCTCCGGTTCGAGCTGCTGTCGTCGGTGTCCGGTGTGGACTACGGCGTCGACGTCCCGCAGCGGCTGCACGCGGTCTACCACTTCACGTCGCTGACCTACCGGCGCCGGATCCGCCTCGAGGTCACCCTCGACATCGAGGACCCGCACGTGCCGTCGCTGGTCGGGACGTACCCGACCGCCGACTGGCAGGAGCGCGAGACCTGGGACATGTTCGGGATCGTCTTCGACGGCCACCCGGCGCTGACCCGGATCCTGATGCCGGACGACTGGGACGGCCACCCCCAGCGCAAGGACTACCCGCTCGGCGGGATCCCGGTCGAATACAAGGGCGCGGAGATCCCGCCGCCGGACCAGCGGAGGTCGTACTCGTGAGCACCGAGAACCTGTCCGACGTCACGACGGGCACCGACACGAGCGCGCCGGGGTCCGACAGCACCGACAACGCGAACTACGCCGACTCCCGCGACACCACCGAAGGCCGCGTCTACACGGTCTCCGGCGGCGACTGGGACGACGTCATCGCCGACGCGGCGCACGACGAGCGCATGGTCATCAACATGGGCCCGCAGCACCCGTCGACGCACGGCGTGCTCCGGCTCGTGCTGGAGATGGAGGGCGAGACCGTCACGCAGCTGCGGTCGGTCATCGGCTACCTGCACACCGGCATCGAGAAGAACTGCGAGTACCGGACCTGGACCCAGGGCGTCACCTTCGTGACGCGCATGGACTACCTGGCCCCGCTTTCGACGGAGATGGCGTACTGCCTCGGCGTCGAGAAGCTGCTGCAGATCGAGGCCCCGCGCCGCGCGCAGCTGCTGCGCGTGATGCTGCTGGAGATCAACCGGATCGGCTCGCACCTGGTCTACATCGCCACCGGCGGCATGGAGCTCGGCGCCACCACCGCGATGACGCTCGGCTTCCGCGAGCGCGAAGAGGTGCTGCACCTGCTGGAGCACCTGACCGGCCTGCGGATGAACCACGCGTTCATCCGCCCCGGCGGCCTCGCGCAGGACATGCCGGCCGACTACCACGAGAAGGTCAGCGACTTCGTCAAGACGATGAAGAAGCGCCTTCCGCTGTACGACAAGCTCTTCACCGGCCAGCCGATCTGGCGCAACCGGCTCAAGGGCGTCGGGTACCTGCCGGTCGACGCGTGCCTCGCGCTCGGCGTCACCGGCCCGGTGCTGCGGTCGGCCGGTCTCCCGTGGGACCTGCGCAAGACCGAGCCGTACTCCTGCTACGACGAGTTCGACTTCGACGTGCCGGTGGACAACGGTGCCGACTGCTGGTCGCGCTACCTGATCCGCGTCCACGAGATGCACGAGAGCCTCAAGATCATCGAGCAGTGCCTCGAGAAGCTCGAGCCGGGCCCGGTCATGGTCGAGGACAAGAAGATCGCCTGGCCCGCGCAGCTGTCCATCGGCAGCGACGGCATGGGCAACTCGCTCGAGCACGTCAAGAAGATCATGGGCCAGTCGATGGAGTCCCTGATCCACCACTTCAAGCTGGTCACCGAGGGCTTCAAGGTGCCGGCCGGGCAGGTGTACACCTCGGTCGAGTCGCCGCGCGGCGAGCTGGGCGCGCACCTGGTTTCCGACGGCGGCACCCGGCCGCTGCGGGTCCACGTGCGCGAACCGAGCTTCGTGAACCTGCAGTCGATGCCCGCCATGGCCGAGGGCGGCCTGGTCGCCGACGTGATCGCCGCCATCGCCTCGATCGACCCCGTCATGGGGGGAGTGGACCGATGACCACAGCAGTTCCCGAGCCCGGGCCGAACTACGCGGACACCACGCACGCCGCGGCCGGGCCCGACACCGACGTCGTCGCCATCGCGCCGGACCCGGCAGTCGCCGCCGGGATCATCACCGAGACGCCGCTGGAAGACATCTTCGACGCGGACATCCACGCGAAGGCGCAGGAGCTGATCGCGCGCTACCCGATGTCCCGCTCGGCGCTGCTGCCGATGCTGCACCTCGTGCAGTCGGTGCAGGGGTACGTCAGCCAGGAGGGCATCGCGTTCTGCGCGAAGCAGCTCGACCTGTCCGACGCCGAGGTCAGCGCGGTCGCGACGTTCTACACGATGTACAAGCGCCGCCCGTGCGGCGAGCACCTCGTGAGCGTCTGCACCAACACGCTGTGCGCGGCCATGGGCGGCGACGCGATCTACAAGAAGCTCCAGACGCACCTCGGCTCCGAGGAGAACCCGCTGGGGCACAACGAGACCGCGGGCACGCCGAACGAGCCGGGCTCGATCACCCTCGAACACGCCGAATGCCTCGCGGCCTGCGACCTCGCCCCGGTCATCCAGGTCAACTACGAGTACTTCGACAACCAGACCGAGGAGAAGGCCGTCGCGCTGGTCGACGCGCTCCAGGCCGGCAAGAAGCCGGCCCCGACGCGCGGTGCCCCGCTGACCAGCTTCAAGGGCGCCGAGCTGCAGCTCGCCGGGTTCTTCCCGGAGGACGAGCGGACCTACCGCCGGGACGTCGACGGCCCGTCGCAGGCCGTCGAGACGCTGCGGGGCGCGAAGCTCGCGCAGGACCGCGGCTGGGTCGCCCCGGTGGCGTCCGATGTCCCGCTGCCAGAAGTGGAGAAGAAGTAATGGCTGACCCCATCACTCCCGTCCTCACGAAGCGCTGGCTGTCGCCGAACTCCTGGACGATCGGGCAGTACGAAGCACTCGAGGGCTACACGGCGATCCGCAAGGCACTGGCCGGGACGCCGGAGCAGCTCGTCCAGCTGATCAAGGACTCCGGCCTGCGCGGCCGCGGCGGCGCGGGCTTCCCGGCCGGCATCAAGTGGTCGTTCATGCCGCCGAACTTCGACAAGCCGCACTATCTGGTGATCAACGCCGACGAGGGCGAACCCGGTACCTGCAAGGACATCCCGCTGATGATGGCGGACCCGCACTCGCTCATCGAGGGCTGCATCATCGCCTCGTACGCGATGCGGTCCAACCACTGCTTCATCTACGTCCGCGGCGAGGCGCTGCACTGCATCCGCCGCCTCAACGCGGCCGTGCGCGAAGCCGAAGCGGCGGGCTACCTGGGCGAGAACATCCTCGGCTCCGGGTTCGACCTCAAGATCACCGTCCACGCCGGCGCGGGCGCGTACATCTGCGGCGAGGAGACGGCGCTGCTGGACTCGCTGGAAGGCCGTCGCGGCCAGCCGCGGCTCAAGCCGCCGTTCCCCGCGGCCGCCGGGCTGTACGCCGCGCCGACCACGGTGAACAACGTCGAGACCATCGCCAGCGCGCCCTACATCGTCAACGCCGGTTCCAGCTGGTTCCGCGAGATGGGCCGCGAGAAGTCGCCCGGCCCGAAGATCTACTCGATCTCCGGCCACGTCGAGAAGCCCGGCCAGTACGAGTGCCCGCTCGGCACCACGCTGCGCGAGCTCCTGGACATGGCGGGCGGCATGAAGGACGGCATCCCGCTCAAGTTCTGGACCCCCGGCGGCTCGTCCACCCCGATGTTCACCGCCGAGCACCTCGACGTTCCCCTGGACTTCGAAGGCGCGGCGGAAGCCGGATCGATGCTGGGCACCACCGCCGTCCAGGTCTTCAACGAGACCGTGTCGGTGCCGTGGGCCGTGATGAAGTGGACGCAGTTCTACGAGCACGAGTCCTGCGGCAAGTGCACGCCGTGCCGCGAAGGCACGTACTGGCTGGCGCAGATCCTCGAGCGGATGGTCGAGGGCCACGGCACCGAGGAGGACATCGACACCCTCCTCGACGTCTGCGACAACATCCTCGGCCGGTCGTTCTGCGCCCTCGGCGACGGCGCGGTGTCGCCGATCCAGAGCGGGATCAAGTACTTCCGCGAGGAGTTCCTCGCGCTGTGCGAAGCGAACCGCCACGAACAGACGAAGCCCGAACTCGTGGGAGCGCAGGCATGACGATCGCGCCCGACAAGCCCGAGACCACCGAGACGCCGGTCCCCGAGGGCCACGTCAAACTGGTCATCGACGGCGAAGAGGTCATCGCCCCCAAGGGCGAGCTCCTCATCCGCACGGCCGAACGCCTCGGCACGGTCATCCCGCGGTTCTGCGACCACCCGCTCCTCGACCCGGCAGGCGCCTGCCGCCAGTGCCTGGTCGAGGTCGAAATGGGCGGCCGTCCGATGCCGAAGCCGCAGGCGTCCTGCACGATGACCGTCGCCGACGGCATGGTCGTCAAGACGCAGCTGACCTCGCCGGTCGCGGACAAGGCCCAGCAGGGCGTGATGGAGCTGCTGCTCATCAACCACCCGCTGGACTGCCCGATCTGCGACAAGGGCGGCGAGTGCCCGCTGCAAAACCAGGCGCTGGCCCACGGCCGGACCGAGTCCCGGTTCGTCGACACCAAGCGGACGTTCCCGAAGCCGCTGCCGATCTCGACGCAGGTGCTGCTGGACCGCGAACGCTGCGTGCTCTGCCAGCGCTGCACCCGGTTCTCCCGCGAGATCGCCGGCGACCCGTTCATCGAGCTCCTCGAACGCGGCGCCCACCAGCAGATCGGCACCGCGGAGACGGCGGACGTCCTGGATCTGGCTTCCCGGACGACGTCCGGGCAGCCGTTCCAGAGCTACTTCTCCGGCAACGTCATCCAGATCTGCCCGGTCGGGGCCCTGACCAGCGCGGCCTACCGGTTCCGGTCGCGGCCGTTCGACCTGGTGTCCGCGCCGAGCGTCTGCGAGCACTGCTCCTCCGGCTGCGCCGAGCGCACCGACTTCCGGCGCGGCAAGGTGCAGCGCAAGCTGGCCGGCGACGACCCCGAGGTCAACGAAGAGTGGATCTGCGACAAAGGCCGGTTCGCCTTCCGCTACACCGGCGCGGAGGACCGCATCAAGCGGCCGCTGGTCCGCAACCACGAGACCGGTGAGCTGGAAGAAGCGTCCTGGACCGACGCGCTGCGCATCGCCGCCGCGGGCTTGACCGAGGCCCGCGCGAACGGCGGCGCCGCGGTGCTGACCGGTGGCCGGCTGACCGTCGAGGACGCCTACGCGTACTCGAAGTTCGCCCGCGTCGCCCTGCGCACCAACGACGTCGACTTCCGCGCCCGCCCGCACTCGGCCGAGGAACTCGCGTTCCTCACCTCGCACGTCGTGGGCACGACGCCGGAGTCCGGCGTCACCTTCGGCGAGATCGAGCGGGCCCGCACGGTCCTGTGTGTCGCCTTCGAGCCCGAGGACGAAGCTCCGATCGTGTTCCTGCGGCTGCGCAAGGCGGCCCGCCGGAACAAGACCCGGGTCGTCCACTTGGGACAGTGGACGACGTCGTCGGTGCGCAAGACGTTCGGTGAACTGCTCGCCTGCGTCCCCGGCCAGGAGGCCGCGGCCGTCGAAGGCATCGCCAAGCACGCGCCGGACCTCGACGAGGCCCTGCGCGGCGAAGGCGCGGTCGTCCTGGTCGGCGAGCGCGCCGCCGCGGTCCCCGGCCTGTTCGCCGCCCTGCACGACCTGGTCGAGCGCACCGGCGTCCGGCTCGCGTGGATCCCGCGCCGCGCCGGTGACCGGGGCGCGCTGGAGACCGGCTGCGTGCCGTCGCTGCTGCCCGGTGGCCGCCGGGTCGGCGACGACGCCGCCCGCGTCGCCGTCGAAAACGCCTGGGGCGTCCCGCTCCCGGCCACCCCGGGCCGCGACACGACCGACATCCTGCTGGCCGCTTCGGCGGGCGAGCTCGGCGGCCTGGTCGTCGGCGGGGTCGACCCGTACGACCTGCCGGACCCGGACCTCGCGCTGCGCGCGCTGGACAACGCCGGGTTCGTGGTCAGCCTCGAACTGCGGCACAGCGCGGTGACCGAGCGCGCGGACGTGGTGCTCCCGGTGGCCGCGTCGGACGAGAAGTCCGGCAGCTACCTCAACTGGGAGGGCCGCACCCGCCCGTTCGACACGACCATCGAAGGCACCGGCGCCCTGCCGGACTGCCGGGTGCTCGACACGCTCGCCGTCGAGATGGACGCGGACCTGTTCACGCAGACGCCGGCCGCCGCGCGCGGTGACTTCGGGAAGCTGGGCCAGGCCTCGGCGCTGCGCTGGAGCCACGTCGCCGCCGAGGTCGCCCCGCCCGCGTCGCCGGGTGACGGGCAGGCGGTCCTCTCGACCTGGCGCCAGCTGATCGACAACGGGTCCCTGCAGGACGGCGAGCCGCACCTCAAGGGCACCCAGCGCACGCCGGTCGCGCGGCTCTCGGCGAAGACGGCCGAGGGTCTGGGCGTCACCGTCACGGTGAGCACCGAGCGCGGTGCGATCACGCTGCCGGTGGAGATCGCCGACCTGCCCGACGGCGTCGTGTGGCTGCCGGGCAACTCGGACGGCTCCGCCGTGTTCAAGACGCTCGGTGCCGGCCACGGCGCCGTCGTGAACCTCGCTGGAGGTGGGCAATGACCCCGCTGCTGACCGAAGCCGCCGTCGGGAGCGTCCCCGACGCGGCGACGCGGGCGGCGCTGCTGGCGGACGACCCGTTGTGGCTGATCCTGCTCAAGTGCGTGGTCATCCTGCTGATCGGGCCGATCCTGACGATCTTCCTGATCGTCTGGGAGCGCAAGGCGGTCGGCCGGATGCAGAACCGGCCCGGCCCCAACCGGGTCGGTCCCGGCGGCTACCTGCAGTCGCTGGCGGACGCGATCAAGCTGCCGTTCAAGGAACAGATCATCCCGGACACCGCCGACCGCAAGGTGTACTTCCTCGCGCCGGTGCTCTCCGCGGTCCCCGCGCTGATCGCGCTCTCGGCCATCCCGTTCGGGCCGGTCGTGTCGATCTTCGGCGAGCGGACCGTGCTGCAGCTGCTCGACCTGCCGGTCAGCGCGCTGGTGATCCTGGCCTGCTCCTCGATCGGCGTCTACGGCATCGTGCTCGCCGGCTGGGCCTCGGGCTCGCCGTACCCGCTGCTCGGCGGCATGCGCTCGGCGGCGCAGGTGATCTCCTACGAGATCGCGATGGGCCTGTCGATCGTCGCGGTGATCCTGCAGGCCGGGTCGCTCGACCTGGCCGACATCGTCGCCAAGCAGCAGCCGGCGTGGTTCCTCTACCTGGTGCCGAGCTTCGTGATCTACCTGATCTCGATGGTCGGCGAGACCAACCGCGCGCCGTTCGACCTCCCGGAGGCCGAGTCGGAGCTGGTCGGCGGCTTCCACACCGAGTACAGCTCGATGAAGTTCGCGATGTTCTTCCTTGCCGAGTACGTCAACATGGTGATCGTCTCGGCGTTCGCGACGACGCTGTTCCTCGGCGGCTGGATGGCCCCGTGGCCGCTGTCGCTGATCGGGAACAACGTCCTCAACACCGGCTGGTGGCCGGTGCTGTGGTTCTTCGCGAAGATGTTCGTCCTGCTCTTCGGGTTCATCTGGCTGCGCGGCACGCTGCCCCGCCTGCGCTACGACCAGTTCATGCGGCTGGGCTGGAAGGTCCTGGTCCCGCTGAACCTGCTGTGGATCATCATGGTGACCTTCGCGAAGGTCATCACCTGGAACACCGCGACCATCATCATCGCCGCGGTCGCCATCTTCATCGTCGTCGCGCTGTTCTTCTACGTCCGCGCGGCGGGCCGCGAAGAGGAGAGCGAGAGCATCCCGGTGACCGGCGGCGGTTTCCCGGTCCCGCCGCTGGACCTCAAGGTCCCGCAGACCACCCCGCGTCAGAAGGCTTTGGCCAAGGCCGAGGCGAAGGCGGCCCGCCGCAAGCCGGCGGCCGTCGGTACCGCAAAGGAAGGAGCGCAAGATGGGGTTTCTTGATCCCGTCAAGGGCTTCGGCGTCACCTTCGGGATGATGTTCAAGAAGGTCGCCACCGAGGAGTACCCGGAGGCCGGCGCGCCGGCCGCGCCGCGGTACCACGGGCGCCACCAGCTGAACCGGCACCCGGACGGCCTGGAGAAGTGCGTCGGCTGCGAGCTGTGCGCGTGGGCGTGCCCGGCGGACGCGATCTTCGTCGAGGGCGGTGACAACACCGAGGAGGCCCGGTACTCGCCGGGCGAGCGGTACGGCGCGGACTACCAGATCAACTACCTGCGCTGCATCGGCTGCGGCCTCTGCATCGAGGCGTGCCCGACCCGGTCGCTGACGATGATCAACTTCTACGAGCTGGCCGACGACGACCGCCAGCGGCTGATCTACACGAAGGAGGACCTGCTCGCCCCGCTGCTGCCCGGCATGGAGCAGCCGCCGCACCCGATGCGGCTCGGCGAGAACGAGCAGGACTACTACGTGAACGGCCCCGAACTGGCTCGCGGGGAGGGCGTCAAGTGATCGCCGCCCTCCTGGCCCAGGCCCCGACCGGGGCCGCCGCCGGTGTCACCACCGGTGAGGCCGTCGCGTTCTGGATCCTCGGCCCGCTTTCGCTGCTCGGCGCGCTCGGCATGATCTTCTCCCGCAACGCCGTGCACTCGGCGCTGTGGCTGGTGCTGACGATGCTGAGCCTGGGCGCGCTGTACATGATCCAGTCGGCGCCGTTCCTCGGCTTCACGCAGATCATCGTCTACACCGGCGCGATCATGATGCTGTTCCTGTTCGTGCTGATGCTGGTCGGCCGGGAGAGCTCGGACTCGGTCGTCGAAGTCCTGCGCGGCCAGCGGCTCGCCGCCACCGTGCTCGGCATCGGGATGGCCGCGCTGCTGGCCACCGGCATCTACCGCGCGATGGAGAACGTCACCCCGGCGACCCCGCTCGACTCGGCGACACCGGCGGGCGGCGGGCCCAAGGGGCTCGGCAAGCTGATCTTCACCGACTACCTCTTCCCGTTCGAGCTGACCTCGGCACTGCTCATCACCGCCGCGATCGGCGCGATGGTGCTGGCCTTCACCGACCGGCACGCCAAGGGCGGGAAGCTGTCGCAGAAGGAACTGGTGCTGCTGCGCTTCCGCGGCGAGCACGACCGGCCGTCGCCGCTGCCCGGCCCGGGTGTCTTCGCCACCGCCAATTCCGTGGCCACGCCGGCGCTGCTGCCGGACGGCTCGGTCGCCCCGGAGTCGCTGTCGGCGATCATCGAGTCCACCTCGGCGATCGAGCTGGCGAAGGAACGCAAGCTCGTCTCGGACGAGGGCCCGCACCCGGACGCGCACGCGCTGGTCGGCTCCGAAAGCTCTGATTCCGAGGGGGAGAAGGCATGACCCCGACGTACTACCTGCTGCTGTCGGCGCTGCTGTTCGCGCTCGGCGCGGTCGGCGTGCTGGTGCGGCGCAACGCGATCGTCGTGTTCATGTGCATCGAGCTGATGCTCAACGCGGTGAACCTGTCGCTGGTCACCTTCGCCCGGATCAACGGCGGGCTCGACGGCCAGATCATGGCGTTCTTCGTCATGGTCGTCGCGGCCGCCGAGGTCGTGGTCGGCCTGGCGATCATCATGGCCATCTTCCGCACCCGGCGCTCGGCCTCGGTCGACGACACCAACCTGCTGAAGTACTAGGAGACCTCCGAGTGACCGCATCATCGTGGCTGCTGGTGGCCCTCCCGGCTCTCGGCGCCCTGATCCTTCTGCTGGCAGGGAAACGCGCCAAGGCCTGGGGGCATCTGCTCGGCTGTGCCACCGTCACCCTGGCTTTCGTCTACGGGCTGATCCTGTTCTTCAGCGCCGACACGGCCACCACGTCCGACGTCAAGGTCTACTCGTGGATCCCGGTCGGGGCGCTGCAGGTGGACTTCGGGCTGCGGATCGACGCGCTGTCGCTGACGTTCGTGCTGCTCATCACCGGCGTCGGCATGCTGATCCACTACTACTCGATCGGCTACATGGCCGACGACGAGGGCCGGTACCGCTTCTTCGCGTACCTCAACCTCTTCGTCGCCTCGATGCTGGTCCTGGTGCTGGGCAACAGCTTCGTGACGCTCTACCTCGGCTGGGAGGGCGTGGGTCTCGCGTCCTACCTGCTCATCGGCTGGTACCAGGGCCGCCCGTCCGCCGCCACCGCGGCGAAGAAGGCGTTCCTGATGAACCGCGTCGGTGACGTCGGGCTCGCGCTGGCGATCTTCATCATGTTCAAGTACGCGGGCTCGACCGGCTACGCCGAGGTGTTCAAGGCGGTCGGTGACGGCAAGTTCTCCACGGGTGCGATCACCGCGATGGCGATCCTGCTCCTGCTGGGCGCCTGCGGTAAGTCCGGCCAGTTCCCGCTGCAGGCGTGGCTCCCGGACGCCATGGAGGGCCCGACCCCGGTGTCGGCCCTGATCCACGCGGCCACGATGGTCACCGCCGGCGTCTACCTGGTCGCCCGCTCGAAGGACATCTTCAACGCCACCGAAGACGGCCGGCTGATCGTCACGCTGGTCGGCACGGTGACGCTGCTGCTCGGGTGCATCATCGGCTGCGCGTACGACGACATCAAGAAGGTCCTCGCGTACTCGACGGTCAGCCAGATCGGCTACATGATGCTGGCCGTCGGCCTCGGGCCGATCGCGTACGCGCTCGGCATCATGCACCTGGTCGCGCACGGTTTCTTCAAGGCCGGGCTGTTCCTCGGGGCCGGGTCGGTCATGCACGGCATGAACGACGAGGTCGACATGCGGAAGTTCGGCGGCCTGCGCAAGGCCATGCCGATCACCTTCATCACCTTCGGCCTCGGCTACCTGGCCCTGATCGGCATCCCGCCGCTGTCGGGCTTCTTCACCAAGGACGCGATCATCGAAGCGGCGTTCGGCCAGGGCGGCTGGCGCGGCTGGGTGATGGGTGGCGCGGCGCTGCTCGGCGCCGGGCTCACCGCCTTCTACATGACCCGCCTGATGATGATGACGTTCTTCGGCAAGGAGCGCTGGAAGGACATCAAGTCCTCGGACGGCCGCGACTTCCACCCGCACGAGTCCAAGCCGGTCATGTGGGTCCCGATGGCGGTCCTCGCGGTCGGCTCGGTCGGGGCGGGCTTCTTCTTCTCCCAGGGTGAGCGCTTCGCCCACTGGCTGGCCCCGTCGGTCGGCGAGCTGGAGGAAGCCCACCACGCGCCGTTCGACGCCTGGGTGATCTCGGTGGCGGCGGTCGTGCTCTCGCTGCTCGGTGTTGCGCTCGCGTACCTGATCTTCCGCCGTGACGTCCCGGTCGAGCAGCCCCAGCGGGTCTCGTTCGTCACCCGGGCCGCGCGCAAGGACCTCTACGGCAACGCCCTCAACGAAACCCTGGTCGCCCGCCCGGGCACCTGGCTCTCGCGGGCGCTGGTGTACGTCGACAACCGCGGCGTCGACGGCGCGGTCAACGGCCTGGCCGCCGGTCTCGGCGGCGGGTCCGGCCGGTTGCGGCGGCTGCAGACCGGGTTCGTCCGGTCCTACGCGCTGTCGATGCTGGGCGGCACGTTCCTGCTTCTGGCGGCTCTCCTGCTGGTGAGGTTCTCCTGATGACCTGGTTGCTCATCCTCATCCTGGTGCCGCTGGCCGGCTCCCTGGTGCTGGCGTTCCTCAAGGGGAACGACCGCGCCGCGGTGCTGGCCGCGCTCGGGTTCTCGATCCTCGAGTTCGTGCTCGTGATCCCGTTCTGGCTCAGCTACGACGCCGCCGGGCCCCGGCTGCAGATGACGTCGAGCTTCGACTGGATCCCCAGCTTCGGCGTGCACATCGCGTTCGGCACCGACGGCATCGCGCTGATCATGATCGCGGTGATCGCGCTGCTGGTGCCGATCGTGGTCGGCGGGCTCGGCACGATGGACAAGCTCCCGCCGGGGCGCAGCGCGGGCGGGTTCCTGTCGCTGATCCTGCTGCAGGAGGCGCTCACGATCGGCGTGTTCGCCGCGACCGACGTCTTCCTGTTCTACGTGCTGTTCGAGATCATGCTGATCCCGATGTACTTCCTGATCGGCGGCTACGGCGGCGCGAACCGGCAGTACGCGGCGGTGAAGTTCTTCCTCTACTCGTTCCTCGGCGGCCTGATCATGCTGGCCTCGGCGATCGGGGCGTACTCGCTGGCGGCGGACAAGCTCGGCAAGGGCACGTTCGACTGGGCCACGCTGGTGACGGTGGTGCGCGAAGCGCCGCTGTCCACCCAGATCTGGCTGTTCCTCGGGTTCTTCCTGGCCTTCGCGATCAAGGCGCCGCTGGTGCCGTTCCACACCTGGCTGCCGGACGCGGCGGGGGAGGCGCCGATCGGCGTTGCCGTCCTGCTGGTCGGCGTGCTGGACAAGGTGGGTACGTTCGGGTTCCTGCGCTACTGCCTGCCGATGTTCCCGGAGGCGAGCAAGACCCTGGCGCCGCTGGTGCTGGTGCTGTCGGTGATCGGTGTCCTCTACGGCTCGATCCTCGCGGCGGGCCAGCGGGACATGAAGCGGTTCATCGCCTACGTGTCGATCGCCCACTTCGGGTTCATCTCGCTGGGCATCTTCGCGTTCAACGAGCAGGCGATGGTCGGCTCGGCGACGTACATGCTCAACCACAGCCTGGCGACCGGCATGCTGATCGTGGTGATCGGCCTGGTGATCGCCCGCGGCGGCTCGTCCCGCATTTCGGACTACGGCGGCATGGCCAAGGTGACCCCGTTGCTGGCCGGGCTGTTCCTGCTCGCCGGTCTGTCCACTTTGTCCCTGCCGGGCACGAACTCGTTCGTCTCCGAGTTCCTCGTCCTCATCGGGTCCTTTGTGGACCAGCCGGTGTACACGATCCTCGCCACGGTCGGCATGGTGCTGGCCGCGGCGTACGTCCTGTGGCTCTACCAGCGGGTCTTCCAGGGCCCGGTCCGCGGAGACGCTCTTGTAGGCGTCGGCGGCGGTCCGGGCACGGCGATCGCGCCGGAACTGGGCGCCAAGAAGGCCATCCGCGACCTGAACGGTCGTGAGATCGCGATCCTCGCGCCGCTGGTCGTGCTGATCCTCGTTCTCGGCTTCTACCCGAAGCCGGTGCTCGACACAGTCACCCCGACGGTGCAGCAGACGCTGTCCGCGGTCCAGGGAGGCAAGTAAAAGTGCTCGACATCCTCCTGACCCAGGCGCCGTCGCCGATCACGGTGCCGTCGATCGACTACCCGGCCGTGCTGCCGGTGCTGATCGTCCTCGGCGCGGCGTGCGTCAGCGTGCTGGTCGAGGCGTTCGCCGCGAAGCGCTCGCGGTTCGGCATCCAGGTGGTCCTGAGCCTGGCGTCGATCGTCGCGGCCGGCGTCAGCCTGATCGTCTACGCGACGGGCAGCGCACCGGCGGGCGGCGTCACGACGTTCAGCGGCGCGATCTCGATCGACCGGCCGGCGCTGTTCCTCTGGGGCACGCTGCTGGCGCTGGCCGTCGGCGCGGTGCTGCTGATCTCCGACCGCGTGGTCGAGCCGGGCGGCGCGCTGGTCGCCCAGGCGGGCATCCGACCGGGCACGGTCCAGGACCGCGCCCAGACGGCGACCGTGATGCAGACCGAGGTGTTCCCGCTGACGCTGTTCGCGCTCGGCGGCATGATGGCCTTCACCGCGGCGAACGACCTGCTGACGATGTTCATCGCGCTGGAAGTGCTGTCGCTGCCGCTGTACCTGATGTGCGGCCTGGCCCGCCGTCGCCGGTTGCTGTCCCAGGAAGCGGCGGTCAAGTACTTCCTGCTGGGGGCGTTCTCGTCGGCGTTCTTCCTGTACGGGCTGGCGCTGCTGTACGGCTACGCGAACTCGGTGAAGCTGGGCGACATCGCGGCCGCGGCGGCGGGTTCGGACCGGTCGGACACGCTGCTGTTCGCGGGCCTCGGCCTGCTGGTGGTCGGCCTGCTGTTCAAGGGGTCGGTCGGTCCGTTCCACACGTGGACCCCGGACGTGTACCAGGGAGCACCGACCCCGGTGACGGCGTTCATGGCGGCGTGCACGAAGGTCGCGGCGTTCGGCGGCATCCTGCGGGTGCTGTCGGTGGCGTTCTCGTCGACGTCGTGGGAGTGGCGTGGCGTCCTCTGGGGCGTCGCGATCATCTCGATGGTGATCGGCGCGGTGCTGGGCCTGACCCAGACGGACGTCAAGCGCATGGTGGCGTACTCGTCGATCGCCCACGCGGGGTTCCTGCTGGTCGGAGCGATCGCGATGACGCGCGACGGGCTGTCGAGCACGCTGTTCTACCTGCTGGCGTACGGCTTCACGACGCTGGCGGCGTTCGGCGTGATCAGCCTGGTCCGCGATTCCTCGGGCGAGGCGACGCACCTGTCGGCGTGGGCGGGGCTCGCCAAGCGGTCGCCGCTGCTGGCCGGTGTCTTCACGTTCTTGCTGTTGGCGTTGGCGGGGATTCCGCTGACTTCCGGTTTCGTGGGGAAGTTCGTGGTGTTCTCGGCGGCGCTGTCGGACGGAATGGCCCCGCTGGTGGTGGTGGCGCTGGTGTTCAGCGCGGTGGCGGCGTTCTTCTACCTGCGCGTGATCGTGTTGATGTACTTCTCGGAGCCGGCGGCGGACGGGCCGTCGGTGTCGGTCCCGGGCTTCGGAACGGGGACGGCGATCTTCCTGGGCACGGCGGTGACGCTGGTGCTGGGCCTGGCCCCGGCGTTCGCACTCGGCTGGGCGGGTTCGGGCGGTTTCGCTTCCTGAGGTTTTTTAGGCCGCCGCTCCCTGCTTTTTGGGGGCGGCGGCCTTATTTCAGTTTCTGGCTGAGTTTCCGTGGTTCACCGGACACGACGCTGATGTACCCATCGGCGACGGCAATCCCGACCCGGCCGTCTTTCAGGTCCAGGTAGTTGACGATCTTGCCGTCGGTTTGAAGCTGCCCGAGCCCGAAGTGGGGTTGTTTGACGAGGGCGTCGAGTTCCTTCGCTTCGCGGCTGCGATCGGGGTCGTCGTCGAAGACGTCACTCGGCGGTGGTTTTCGGAAGTCCTCTTGCGGCAGCGAGAAGGGCTTGATCCCGGCCGGTGGGTAGTCGGGCAGGTGTGCGACGAGGGCGTCGGCGGGGTGGGTTTTGACGTCGGCGAGTTCGACCTGATCGCCTTGGCAGACAACGCAGATCTGGTCTTGTGCGTTGACGGCGACGAGGACGTTCCGCTGGCTGGTGGCGTCCCGTGCGTAGGCGACGTATTCCTGGGTCGGGTGGTCGATGAGGTGGAGGAGGTCTTCGAATTCGGGGGTGAAGGTGTGGCCCCGGGTGAAGCCGTAGGGGCTCAGTTCTTCGAAGGCTTCCTGGTGGACCTGGTGTTTCGCTGAGGGCGGGATGTAGCGGAGGCCCTGCGCGAAGACGGGGTGCGGGTCCCCGCCGCCGACGTGCCGGAGGGCGGTGAGGAGGGTGTTCAGCGAGAAGACGGCCATTATTTCTTCTTTTCGCCGATGACCGGGGGCATCGGCTTTTCGGTGAAGCCGCCGAAGGTTTCGTCGGGGTCGGGGTTTTGCAGGTAAGGTGACTTCTTCTTTTCGCGGTCTTCTTCTTTGCCACCGCGTTGGGCGAGGGGTGTGCCCATGGGAAGGCCGTTGGCGCCCCGGGGGCCGGCGGAGCCGCGGGCGGGGTTGGTGGGGAAGCGTCCCTCGGGGAGGCGCGCGCCGGTGCTGCTGCCCGGGGGGCGGGTGCCGGGCTGGTTCGGGCCTGTTCCTTTGGTGCTTCCCGGGGTTCCTGGTCCCATGGTTCCTGGTTGGTATCCCCCGCCGGTGTAGGGGCCGGTTCCTGGGCCGAAGCTGCCTGGCCAGTTGGTGCCCGGGTAGTTGGTGCTCGGGCCGGTCAGGTTGCTGACGGGCTGCCCGGTGGGGCCGAACTCGTAGCCGCTTTGAGCGGCGGGCATGACGGGCCGGGGGACGTAGCTGTTGGCGTGGGTGCTGTCGGGGTTGGTGGTGCCGGGCTGCGTCGTGCCGGGGTTTGTGGCGCTGGGGCCTGTAGTGCCGGGGCGGATCTGGTTCTGCTGGTCGGGCCGGGGTTGCTGGTTCTGCAGGTCGTGCTGGTTCAGTTGGTTTTGCTGAGCAGTGGCCCGGTCCTGGTTCCCGCCCGTGACGTGGTCTTGAGCCGGAATCCTGGTTTCTTTCGGGGCTCGAGCCCAATCTCCGGTATCGGTGGGTTCGGAGGTCCGATCACGCAGGGAGACGGAAGCCCCGGAGTCGGCAAGCTGCGCGTATTGCGAGGGCATCTGCCCACCATTGGAGGTACTGGCGGAGTGGTAGGCGCTGAAGGCATCGATATTGGCCTGACTGTCAGCTTGCCACCCGGCAACTTTGGAGTGATAGGAATCCCAGCTCTTCTCGGAGATGGCCCGAAGAACATCATCAACCCCAAGAGCAGGCGGCTGAGCGGCAACAGGCTTGACGGAGTGCTTGGCAGTGCCAAAGGCATCCATCTGAGCACCAACGGCAGTCCGAGCATTCTCAAGATGAACAGAATCATCAGCAGCGGCCTGAACAAGGGGCAAAGTAGCATCAGCGGCAGCTTCCCCGGCATTCCCTTGCCAGCCAGACATGGTCTTGGCCCGGAGAGCGCTGATCCGCTGAGCCCGCTCAACCATCCGTTCGGTCAACTGCCGAGCACCATCTTGCGCATCGGCCAGCGAGTCGATGCCTTCGCCTCCGGTGATCTGCTCGTAAATCTGCGCTGCAGTCAGCGGGCCCTCGACAGCCATCAGTTCCCCCCGCGAAGATTGCCCAGGACCTGGGCGGCGATGTCATGTGCTGCTGAACAGGGATCCTTCCTGCCGATGTTTTTCTCGGACTGCGCGACGTGAACGTCGACGGCCTGAGTATCGCTCACTCCGATGGCCACTGCGCATCGACCACGAGACGATCGTTCGTCACTTACGCCATAGGCAACGGTGGGAAATCCGTCGAGCGATTCCATGGGCTGGAAGAACTGATACTGCTTACCCCTGGCTGCATAAACACTGGCGAGCCCGAGCCGATCCGCGTTCATGAAGATGACTCCGATGCCCGCCTGGGAAACGTCAACTGAATCCCACGAGCAAGTCGGTCCGGCCGGTGCCTGCAGATCTGGCTTGCCTGACACGCCCGACCCGAGAAGCTCAGTCACTTGAGAGTCGGTCAACGCGAGGCAGGGCTCCTGCTTGAACCGTGCAACATCGATCGGCTGCAGTACCTGGGGAACTCCTGGCCCTGGCACCGCATCGCTGCTTTCGGATAAAGAGGCCGCACCCGGGACCGGGCTGGAAACCGCCGGCTTTCCAGGATTGGTGGTCGAGCAGGCAACCGCCGCGAGCAGCAGCGCGCTGAACATGGGAAGAGTGCGGCGCATCAGAGACTGCCTCCGGTCTGCGTGATCTCTGTGGTGTGTTCGTCCTCGGCGCGTGCGTACTTCCCCAAAGCGGCTTGGAACTTGGCGGCCATGTTGCGGCAGAACTCTTCGCGGCTGGCGAGTGTCGCCAGGAGGGCTTCTCCGGACTGCTGAATCTTCTCCGCGTTGCCGCCACTCGCGTACTCGAGCCCGGGGCCCTTGACTCGAGCGAGCGTGGCCGCCTGTTCCTGGTCGTGCTTGAACTCGTTGGCCAGGTCGTTCCACTCGCGCATCAGCTCGCGAAGCGTCTCCTCGTCATACGAGAACCCGCCCCCCGCCCCACCCCCATAGGACCCAGCCCGCGCCACCCCATCAGGCCCCGGAAGCTCCCAATCCGCCCCCGGGTCGTACACCGGTCCCTCAGACACGACCCCACCCCGGCACAGTCGTCATCAGCTCTCCCCTAGCTTGCAGTGTGCTCCCTCCCGAGCACCCTGCGTATCCGACGCACCGCACCCTACCAGGGTTCCCACCCCGAAAAAGGGAGGTCACAAGGGCCGCGGCTGTCCTCTCGGCGCTCTCCCACGCCGCGGCCCCCGTGACGTCTAAGGGGTCGGTGAACAGCTCGTCGAACCCAACCTCACCGAGCCGGTCACCCCCGATGCCGGCAGGAAATCGATGCGGAGCATCGTCAAACCGATGCTCCCGTCGCCCGGCAGCTCCTGGATGTTGAACACCGCGTTCGCCAGCGCCGTGCCGTCCGGTTTGCGCACCGGGGACACGTACCCCGCCGGCACCGGGCTCGGCGGGTTCGCGATCCCCGACAGCCCGCCGTACGTCCACGTCGCGTTCGTCTGCGTCTGGGTCCCTTCGCACGTCACCGTGAAGGTCGACAACCTCACGCGGGGCCCGCCCGCCGGCACCAGGGCCGACAGCTCGAAGTTCTTGCCCGTCGCCGTCGACTTCGACGGCGTGCACGACGATGTCCCGCCGCCGAACGTGATGCCCGGCCTGGTCACCGCCTCGGCCGTGGTGCTCGTCGGGCCCGCTGCCGAACACGCTCCCTGCTCCGGGACCGTCACCGTCGAGCCCGCCTTCGTGAACGACGCCGCTCCGATGCTCGCCACCCCGGGTGATGTGGCCGCCGCCGCAGCCGGCGGTGCCGCCAGGCCTGCCACCACCAAAGCCGTGACGATCTTGCTGCGCATCCGTTGTCCTCCTCCGCCGAGCGCTCTTCTCCCGCCTGAATATCCGCTCGCCGGAGACGTCCGTTGCGCCCGGAAACTCCGATCACCCTTTCGAGGATCGGGAACCACCCGGTGGCGGTGTCATGTTCGTCACCGTTTCCGCTGGACAGCGGGTAAACGACCGCGCGGCGCAGCCACTACGCTCAAAGGGCAACCGACCGGTGCACGAGTAGAGCGGAGCCGACGTGTCTGTGCCTTCCCCAGCCCCCGGGGCGGGATCCCTCCCCGCTGCGCCGGGCGGCGCCCTCGACGACCTGCGGGCGTCGGTCGGGCTGCAGATCGCCGACGAAACCCTGCTGCGGTCGATCGCCGGCGGCTTGACCGAGGTCGAGAAGCTGCTGCGCGAGGTCGTCCGCAGTGACGTCCAGGCCGTCAACGACGCCGCGTTGCACCTGGTCGAGGCCGGTGGCAAACGTTTCCGTCCGCTGTTCACCCTGCTCTCCGCCCAGTTCGGCCCCAAGCAGGACGACCACGTCATCATCGCCGCCGCCGCGGTCGAGCTGGTGCACCTGGCCACGCTCTACCACGACGACGTCATGGACGAGGCCACCATGCGCCGCGGGGCCGAGAGCGTCAACGCGCGCTGGGACAACACCATCGCCATCCTCACCGGCGACTTCCTCTTCGCGCACGCCTCGCGCCTGGTCGCCGACCTCGGCACGGACGCCGCGCGGATCATCGCCGAGACCTTCGGCGAGCTGGTCACCGGCCAGATGCGCGAGACCGTCGGCCCCGGCCCGGGTGACGACGCCGTCGCGCACTACCTCACCGTCATCGCGCAGAAGACCGGCTCGCTGATCGCCACCTCCGGCCGGTTCGGCGGCATGATGTCCGGCGCCGCCGAGGAGCACATCGAGGCGCTGCGCCGGTTCGGCGACATCATCGGCACCGCCTTCCAGATCTCCGACGACATCATCGACATCGCCTCGCCCTCCGACGAGCTCGGCAAGGCGCAGGGCACCGACCTGCGCGAAGGCGTCCGGACGCTGCCGATGCTGTACGCGCTGGCCGACCCGGAGACCGACCCGCGGCTGGCCGAGCTGCTGTCCGGCCCGATCGGCGACGACGCCCTGGTCCAGGAGGCACTCGAGCTGCTGCGGGTCAGTAGCGGACTCGATCGCGCACGCGTCACCCTTTCCGACTACGCTCAGCGCGCGCGAGCCGAGCTCACCGCGCTCCCCGCGTCGCCCGCCAGGGACGCGTGCGAGTCGGTCGCCGACTACCTGGTCGCGCGCACGCGCTAAGCACTTAACAGGGGCAGGAAAAGATGTCCATATTCGGACAGGTCTGGCTGTGGAGCCTCGCCGCGTTCTTCGTCGGGGTGCTCCTCACCTGGCTGGTGCTCGTGCTGCCGCTCCGCAAGAGCGTCCGCCGGCTGGAGAGCGCGCTGGCGCAGGCCCACGCCGACGCCGCGCGCACCCCGGCGAACGCGGCCGCGATGGGTGGCACCGAGGCGTTCCGGCGGCCCGCGCCGGAGCCCGAGCCGGAGCCGGAACCGACCCGCCAGGAGACCTCCTACCCCGGCACGCTGGTCGCCGCGCCGCCGATCCACCGCGACGACGTCCACGACGACATCGACGAGGACTTCGCCGAGCTGGACGCCCAGGTTCCGTCGCGGATGCCGCCGACCGAGCCCTTCGTCCACGCACCGGAACCGGAGCCCGAGGAAGCCGACCCGTACCGGAGCGCGGCCAGCCAGTTCCTGGCGCCGGACGACGAGCCGGAGCCGGAGGACGACGACCCCTACCGCGCCACCGCGACGCAGTACCTGGCCCCGGTCGGCGACGCCTTCGAGGACGACGCGGAGCCCGAGTCGCCCGCGCTGTCGCGGCTCGAGCAGAAGCTGGACCCGGAGCCCGCGGGCTCGCTGTTCCAGCCCCCGGCCGGCGAGGCGGCGGCCACGCCGGACTGGTTCGACGACGAGCTGCCGTCGGAGCGCTCGGCGTTCGAGGAGCCGGTGGAGCGCACGCGCTACATCGGTGAGCACCCCGGTTCCGTCCGCAAGGAGCAGCCGGAAGACGCCGAGCCGCCGCAGTACGCCTTCGGTGGCGAAATCGCCGAAAGCGACCTGGACGTGCCGCCGGAGACCCCCGCCGAAGCCACGCAGGTGCTGCCGAAGCGGCAGCCGCGGGAGGCGGTGCGCGGCGGGTTCGACGCGCCGCAGCCGATCCAGCCGTCGATGCGGACGGTCGAGCGCCGCGAACCCGACCTGTCCGGCGCGCACAGCGGGTCGCTGTTCGAGCCGTCGGTCCAGCCGAACCAGGCCGCCGCCGGCGTCGCGGCCCCGGAACCGCCCCCGGCCCGCCAGGTGGCGGGGGATTCGGTCCCGCCGGGCCCGTTCGGCCCCGGTTCGGCGATGCCGCGCCCCGGCGGCGGAGCGCCCAGCGACAGCTTCGCCGTGAAGGCCAGCGTGACGGCGCTGCGGTACTGCACCGAGGAATCGGCGCAGTTCCCGAAGATGGTCGCCGAGGTCTGGTTCCGCACCGCGGAGGACGCCGAGCGCGTCGGCTTCCGGCCGCTCAGCTGACCGCCTGGAACAGGACAAGGGCCGCGCCACCGGGATCGGTGACCACCACCAGCGAGCCAAACGGCAGGTCGGTGCGCTCGCGCACCAGGGTTCCGCCCAGCTCCAACGCTTTCGCCGCGGCGGCGTCCACATCGGACACCGGCGCGTAGGGCAGCCACTGCGGTGCCCGGTCGTCGCCGGGGGCCAGTTCGGTGAGGCCGCCCCACGGCGCGCCGCCGGCCGTCAGCAGGGTGTCTTCCGCCTCCCAGCCGAGCAGCTCGGCGAAGAACCGCTTGCTGCCCGCCGGGTCGGCGGTGCGGACGTCGAAGAACACGAACGGTGATTCAGGTCGCATGGCCTAAAACTTAGGACATGTGTCCCAACCGGGGCAAGCCCGGAAACGCCGAAGGCCGCCATGCACCGGGCATGGCGGCCTTCGGGAAGAGCGGCGGGTTACGCGACCGTCCAGGTGTCCTTTCCGCGCAGCAGGCCCTGCAGGTCCGGCTTGCGGGCCGCGCGGGCCTCCTCGACCTGGGCGCGAGCACCGTCGTCGTACGTCGGGCGCTCGACCTGGCGGAGGATGCCCGTCGGGACGTGGTTGAGGTTCTGGTCGCCCAGGCGCGACAGCGCGAACGCGTAGGACGTGTCCGTGATCGACGGGTCGTGCACCACGATGTTGTCTTCGCCGATGTCGGCGACCTTGGCGACGTCCAGGCCGCCCCAGTCGCCGCGCTTGACGCCGAACTCCTGGTTCGGGCCGAAGCGGATCGGCTCGCCCGCGCGCAGCGGGATCAGCCGCGTGGCGGCCTCGTCGGCGTCCTTGAGGACGTCGAACGCGCCGTCGTTGAAGATCGGGCAGTTCTGGTAGATCTCGACCAGCGCCGAGCCGCGGTGCTGCGCCGCCGCCTGCAGGACCTCGGTCAGGCCCTTGCGGTCGGAGTCCAGCGCGCGCCCCACGAACGACGCTTCCGCGCCGATCGCCAGCGACAGCGGGTTGAACGGCGTGTCCACCGAACCCATCGGCGTGGACTTGGTGACCATGCCCTGCCCGGACGTCGGGGAGTACTGGCCCTTGGTCAGCCCGTAGATCCGGTTGTTGAACAGCAGGATCTTGATGTTCACGTTGCGGCGCAGCGCGTGGATCAGGTGGTTGCCGCCGATGGACAGCGCGTCGCCGTCACCGGTGACGACCCACACCGACAGGTCCGGGCGCGTGGTGGCCAGGCCGGTCGCGATCGACGGCGCGCGGCCGTGGATCGAGTGCATGCCGTAGGTGTTCAGGTAGTACGGGAACCGCGACGAGCAGCCGATGCCCGAGATGAACACGATGTTCTCGCGCTTGAGGCCGAGTGTCGGGAGGAACGACTGGACCGCGTTCAGCACGACGTAGTCGCCACAGCCGGGGCACCAGCGGACTTCCTGGTCGGACTTGTAGTCCTTGGCCTTCTGCGGCTCGTCGGTGGTGGGCACGAGGTCCAAGCCACCGAGGTTGGGTATCCCCAGATCGATCGCGGTCATCGTGCCGCCTCCGTCGTGACGCTGGTGATGATCTCCGAGAACAGGTTCTGCAGCTCTTCGGCCTTGAAGGGCAGCCCGGCGACCTTGGTGTGCGAGTGGACGTCGACCAGGTACTTCGCCCGCAGCAGCAGGGCCAGCTGCCCGAGGTTCATCTCCGGCACCACGACCTTGTCGTAGCTGCGCAGGATGTCGCCCAGGTTGGCCGGCAGCGGGTTGAGGTGGCGCAGGTGCGCCTGCGCGATCGGCAGGCCGAGCTTGCGCACGCGGCGGCAGGCCGCGCCGATCGGGCCGAACGAGCTGCCCCAGCCCAGCGCGAGCACGCGGGCCTTGCCGCCGCTCGGGTCGTCGACGACCAGGTCGGGGACGTCGATGCCGTCGATCTTCGCCTGCCGCAGCCGGACCATCTTGTCGTGGTTGTCCGGGTCGTAGGAGATGTGGCCGGTCCGGTCGGCCTTCTCCAGCCCGCCGATGCGGTGCTGCAGCCCCGGGGTGCCCGGGATGGCCCAGGCGCGGGCGAGGGTCTCGGGGTCGCGGACGTACGGCCAGAACTCGCCGGAGTCGTTGTCCGCGTTGGGTTCGGTGGCGAACTCGACACGCAGGTCCGGTAGCTCGTCGACGTCCGGGATCAGCCACGGCTCGGAGCCGTTCGCGATCGCGCCGTCCGAGAGCAGCAGCACCGGCGTGCGGTACTTCAGCGCGATCCGGGTGGCCTCGACGGCCGCGTCGAAGCAGTCCGCCGGCGACAGCGGCGCGATGATCGGGACCGGCGACTCGCCGTTGCGGCCGAACATCGCCTGCAGCAGGTCGGCCTGCTCGGTCTTGGTCGGCAGGCCGGTGGACGGGCCGCCGCGCTGGACGTCGATGACGACCAGCGGCAGCTCGACCATCACGCCGAGGCCGACGGCTTCCGACTTCAGCGCGACACCCGGCCCGGACGTCGAGGTGACGCCGAGCGCGCCGCCGTAGGAGGCGCCGAGCGCGGCGCCGATGCCGGCGATCTCGTCCTCGGCCTGGAAGGTGATGATGCCGAAGTTCTTGTGCTTGGACAGCTCGTGGAGGATGTCCGACGCCGGGGTGATCGGGTACGTGCCGAGCAGGATCTGCAGGCCGGAGCGCTGCCCGGCGGCCACGATCCCGTAGGCCAGCGCGGTGTTGCCGGTGATCTGCCGGTAGGTGCCCTGGGTCAGCTTCGCCGGGGCGACCTGGAACGTCGTCGCGAACGACTCGGTGGTTTCGCCGTAGTTCCAGCCCGCGCGGAAGGCGAGGATGTTCGCCTCGGCGATGTCCGGCTTCTTCGCGAACTTCTCGCGCAGGAACCGCTCGGTGCCCTCGGTCGGCCGGTGGTACATCCAGGACAGCAGGCCGAGCGCGAACATGTTCTTGCAGCGCTCGGCGTCCTTCTTGCCGAGGCCGGTGTCGGCGAGCGCGCCCTGGGTCAGCGTCGACATGGCGACCCGGTGCACCTGGTAGGGCGCGAGCGTGTCGTCGTCGAGCGGGTCGGTCGTGTAGCCGACCTTGGTCAGGTTGCGCTTGATGAACTCGTCGGTGTTGAGGATGATCGTGCCGCCGTGCGGGACGTCGCCGAGGTTCGCCTTGAGCGCGGCCGGGTTCATCGCCACCAGCACGTCCGGCCGGTCGCCGGGGGTGAGGATGTCGTAGTCGGCGAAGTGCACCTGGAAGCTGGAGACGCCGGGGATGGTGCCCTGCGGCGCGCGGATTTCGGCGGGGAAGTTGGGCATCGTCGACAGGTCGTTGCCGAACGCGGCGGCTTCGGAGGTGAAGCGGTCGCCGGTCAGCTGCATGCCGTCACCGGAGTCGCCCGCGAACCGGATGACCACCCGGTCCAGCTTGCTGACCTCGGTCGGCCTGGTTGCGGCGAGCGAGCCGTGGCCAGCGCCGTTGCCGTTCGCACTCGTGCTCATGGGTCAGGGATTCCCTCTCTCCCGACGGTACGGCTTCCGTTCGCCTGCCGGTGCCGCGGCTGCGTTCACCAGGTCTACTCCCGAGGTTAGCTCGCCCTCAACACCGATGTTGGTAGTGTCCCGGCTGTTGGTCGACCTCTTCGTTGCTTTCACTGTCTCTTCGCAGGTACGCCGGATACCTGTAACTGATGGTAACGGGTAGCGGCTGCGCGGCGTTGTGATGCGTGTCTCCCGGCAGAGTAGAGCGGCCCGCTCGAGTCACGGCCGAGAACGGATCCGGTCCCGGAGCTGGGAAAGCCGTTCGGCGAACTCCGGTGAGGCCAGCGAGGCCAGCTGCGGCCGGATCTCGACGTCGACGGCGTCGCTGTGCCCGGCCAGGCCCGCGGTGGTCCGGAGACTGCGCTTGGTGTCGATCAACGCCTGCCGCGGAGCGGAGACGGCGGGGTGAGCCAGCTCACGCGCGGCCGTCAGCAGTTCGTCATGGCCGCCGTCGACCACGCGCAGCGCGAGCCCGGCGCGCACCGCGCCTTCGGCATCGAGCGGCTGCCCGAACAAGGTCATCGCGGCGGCCTGCTGCGGGCCGGCGAGCCGCTGCGTCATCCAGGTCATCCCACCGCCGGGGTGCAGCCCGAGTTCGAGGAACCGGGCGACGAACTTCGCCCGCGGCCCGGCCAGCCGCACATCCGCGGCCAGAGCGAGGTTCAGCCCGGCCCCGACGGCGGCACCCCCGACGGCGGCGATGGTCGGCAGCTGACATCGAGCCACCGAGAGGAAGCCTTCGTAGATGGCGCGAAGGCCGGCTTCATCGGCTTCGGCGAGGGCATCGAGATCGGCACCGGCGCAGAAGGCGGGAGGAGTCCCGGTGACGACGACGGCGTGCACGGATTCGTCTCGCTCGGCGGCCTCGACGGCTTCTTTGAGCTGTGCGGAGAGGTCGAGGGTGAGCGCGTTGCGGCTGCCGGGAGCGTCGACGGTCAGCAGGGCGATACCGCCGGAGTGCTCGCTGGCGATGCGGTCGGTCATGTGTTCAGCGTGGCAGGCTGGGGGCATGGGGGAACTGATCGGGGTGCTGCTGGCCAACCTGCTGCCGATGATCGACATGACGGAGCTGTTCGGCGCCCGCCGGCGCCGGGCCCGGGCCGCCGCGTCGGCTCGCGGGGAGCGGGTCGAGTACCCGTGTGTGCTGCGGTCGGAGGAGCTGACGTCGGGGGCGGAGCGGCGCGGGTGGCTGGTGGTCGGCGACGGGCCGGTGCGGTGGCGGTGGTCGCGCGCGGAGCCGGTGGTGTTCGAGCCGGGGGAGCTGACGATGCAGGCGGTGGACCGGCAGGCGGTGACGTTCCATGCGGGGGGTGGGCGGACGGAGCTGCGACTGCATCCGGACGAGGCGGGGGCGGTGTTGCGGGCGCTGGGTGGGTGAGGCGGGGTCACCGGCGCCCGTGGTTGGGGTCGGGCCTTACGGCTTCCGGTGGTGGGTTGGGCTTCTGGCTCTGGTGACGGGGTCGGGCTTGCGGCTGCCGGTGGGAGGTTGAGCCTGCGGCTCCCGGTGGTGGGGTTGGGCTTTCGGCCCGGGTAACGGGGAGCGGGTCTGCGGGGCCCGGTGGTGGGTTGGGCTTTCGGCCCTGAATGAGGTCGGCCCTCCCGCTCCCCGTGGTTGGGTTGGGCCCGGGCCCCGGTATGGAGTCGGGCCCGCGGCTTCCAGCGGTGGGGTGGGGGGTCTGCGGCTTCCGTTGGCGGGTTGGCCTGCGGCTGCCGCCGGTGCGGTCGGCCTCCGGCCCCCGGTGACCATCGTATCGGCGAGGTCCGACGGTTTCGTGGTCTCCGCGGCTCGGGTCGCTGACTTATCCACAGTGCCGCTGACCTGTGCATAAGTGCCTTGCGCACGGTCGGAACCGTCGGTCCCGGCCGATAGGCTGGATACCGGGGGCCGGAGGCGTGCGTTGTCGTCGCCACAACTGGCCACAACTGCCACGAGCGCCCGAACCTCGACTGGCCGCCGACTCCTGGCCCTCGACCGCGGCACGGTCCCCGCCGCAGCAGCCGCCGACCCCGCAGAGCGGCCAGGGCCGCGCAGTCGAAGTGCGCCGGCCGGTCCGCCGCACTTCGCCCGCGTCCGAACGCCGGCCCAGTCCAGCGCATCCGCGCCCGAGCGGTTCCACAGTCGTCCGTGTCACCACCCACCAGCGGCCGAACAAGTCAGCCGTGCCGGGTCGGGCGGTAGGTCAGCACCTGCGTGTGCCCGTCGAACGTCCGCGCCTCGACCAGCTCGAGATCGAAGTCAGCCACCCCGTCGAACACCCGGTCCACCCCCGTCTCCCCGGAAAGCACCGGAAACACCGTCAGCTCGATGAAGTCCACCAGACCGGCGTTCAACAGCGCCCGGTTGAGCATCAGACTCCCGTGCGACCGCAGCGGCACCTCCGACGACGCCTTCAGCCGCCTGACCACCTCGACCGGATCGCCGGCCTCGATCGTCGTCCCCGGCCAGTCGAGCGGCTCGGTCAACCGCCGGGACAACACCGTCACCGGTGCGCCGAACATGCTTCTGATCCACTCGTCGCCCTCGAAGCCCGAGCCCAAGAACGGCGCGTTGGACGAATACGTCCGCGCCCCGAGCACCATGCGCAGCGGGCCGCGGTAAGCCGCCGCGCGGTGGGACAGGAACTCCGGCCCCTGCTTGCCCCAGTAGCCGCCCCAGTCGCCGTTGTGGTTGGCGAAGCCGTCGAGCGTCGAAAAGATGTCGAACGTGTAAGTCATCGGAGCTCCTCGAAGCGGTAAGCGGGTCTCACCTCCGCTACGAACGCCGCCGCCCCGATCCGACACCCTCACTGCTCCGGCGTCGGCGGGCGCTCCAGCAGCCGGGACAGCACCACCGTCGACACCGTCCGGTCCACGATCTCCAGCCCGCGCAGCCGCTCGAGCGCCGTCTCCAGGTGGTGGATGTCCGCCGCCCGGAGGTGGACGATCGCGTCGGCCGCGCCCGAGACCGTGTACGCCGCCACCACCTCCGGCAGCGGCTCCAGCCGGGCGCGGATCCGGGCCGGTGTGATGTTGCCCTGGCACGTGACCTCGACGAACGCCTCCGTTCCCCAGCCCAGCGCCTCCGGGTCGACCACCGCCGTGAAGCCACGCAGGATGCCCGTTTCCAGCAGCCGGTCGACCCTCCTCTTCACCGCCGGGGCCGACAGGCCGACCACCTTGCCGATCTCCGCGTAGCTGGAGCGCGCGTTCGCCACGAGACACGAAACGATTCGCTGGTCGATGGTGTTCACACGCAACATTTAGCACAGATGTGCGCAGCGAACAGCGATTGATTGCGAGATTAGGCGCCCCTTACCCTGCAATCATGCAGGCGATGCGCGTACCGACCACCCGTCGATACCTCATGTGCCCGCCGCGCTTCTTCGCGGTGGACTACGTGATCAACCCCTGGATGGACCCCACCCAGCCGGTCAGCGCCGACAAAGCCGTCGCTCAGTGGACCGAGCTGCGCGACACCTACCGCCGCCTCGGCCACACCGTCGAGGAGATCGAGCCCCAGCCCGGCCTGCCCGACATGGTCTTCGCCGCCAACTCCGGCACCGTCGTCGACGGCCGCGTGCTCGGCTCGCGGTTCCGCGCCCCGCAGCGCGCCGCCGAGGCCGAGCACTTCCGCCGCTGGTTCGTCGAACACGGCTACCGCGACATCACCATGCCCGAGAAGGTCAACGAGGCCGAGGGCGACTTCGCCTGGACCGGCTCCCTGCTGCTCGCCGGCACCGGCTTCCGCACCGACCCGGCCGCGCACGCCGAGGCCCAGGAGGTGCTCGGCGTCCCGGTCGTCTCGCTGCAGCTGGTCGACCCGCGCTACTACCACCTCGACACCGCGCTCTTCGTGCTCGCCGAGGCGACCGACACGACCCGCGCGCAGATCGTCTACTACCCGGACGCCTTCTCGGCCGGCTCCCGCCGCGTGCTGGAACGGCTCTTCCCCGACGCGGTGCTCGCCACCCGGGAAGACGCCGAGTGCTTCGGGCTCAACGGCGTGTCCGACGGCCGCAACGTCGTCCTCCCCGTCGAGGCCACCCGCCTGGGTGAACTTCTCGCCGCTCGTGGCTACGAGCCGGTCTACGTCGACATCTCCGAGCTGCGGAAAGCCGGTGGCGGCCCGAAGTGCTGCACGCTGGAAATCCGCAAAGGGTGAATAACGACAAAAACCTGTAACTCACCCGTTTGCCACCGCGATTAATCGAAGTAACAAATCGACTACTCACGGTGGCAGGGCGGTGGGAGAGGTGACGGTGATCCTCGCCGTGCACGGGGTGGGCAGGCCGGCGCGCCAGCTCGACCCCGGTGAAGACGAGCGCTGGCTGAGCGTCGAGCAGTTCGAGCGGGTCCTCGACGTGGCCGCGGAGCGTGACGACGTCCGCCTCACCTTCGACGACGGCAACGAGTCCGACGTCGAGATCGTGCTGCCGCGGCTGGCCGAGCGCGGCGTGACGGCGGAGTTCTTCCCGCTCGCCGGCCGGCTCGGGCAGCGCGGCTACCTCGACCGCGACGGGCTGCGCGAGCTCGTCCGGGCCGGGATGGAGATCGGCTCGCACGGCTGGGAGCCGCGCGACTGGCGGCGGCTCGACGACCGGCACGCCGACCGCGAGCTGAAGGACGCGCCGAAGCTGCTCGGCGAGCTGTGCGGCCGGCCGGTCAGGCGGTATTCGCTGCCGTTCGGCGCCTACGACCGGCGCGTGCTCGCTCGGCTGCGGCAGGCCGGCGCCACCCGCGTCTACTCCAGCGACGGCGGGGCGGCCCGCCGCGACGGCTGGCTGCAGGCGCGCACCGAACTCCCGCACGACCTCGACGGCGACTGGCTCGACGGCGTGCTCGCCGGTTCGCGGCGCCGGGCCGCGCACTGGACGAACCGGCTGTTCCGCCGCGCCGCCCGTTGAGTGCCGGGTCCCGGTTAGCGGGACATCCCGCTCACCGGTTCCGCGCGCCTCGGACCGGTGAGCAGCCTTTTCGTCAACTTCGGCCACCTGATGGGAAATTCCCGTACCCGAAGGTCTTGAACGCGCCCGCCTCCGCAGTGCATCCTGGTGCCCCGCCGCCGTAAGGAAAGTTTCCTAACTAAAGGGAGCACCACGAATGCGGAAACTGATCCTGCTCGCGACGCTCGCGCTGGCTGCGGCCGTGATGCCGTCCGCTCTCGCGTCCGCCTCGCCCGCCCCGGCCGCCCAGCCTGCCACCGCCGCGGCCGCCCCGACCGCGGCCGAGCTGCTCGCCAAGACCACCGGCTGCAAGCAGATCTCCAACGGCAAATACAAGACCGACGAAGACGTTTCGAGCAAAACGGTCGCCATCTGCGACGCCAACGGCGCGGTCTTCTGGAAAGCCGACATGGACATCGACTGCGACGGCCAGCGCACCTCGCAGTGCAACGAGAACACCGACTGCTGCTTCCAGGACGACACCGCGTTCCACCAGTCCGACGGCAAACCGCTCAACGCCGCGAAGCTGCCCTACATCGTCGTGCCGAGTTCCAGCAGCATCTGGAAGTACTCTTCCTCCGGCCTCAAGGGCGGCGGCTCGTGCGCGGTGATCTACAACGGCAAGGTCGAGTACACGGTCATCGGTGACACCGGGCCGTCGCAGATCATCGGCGAAGCCTCCTACGCCACGGCGAAGGACCTCGGCATCAACCCGGACCCGTCCAACGGCGGCACCGACTCCGGCGTGACGTACATCTGCTTCAAGAACTCGACCGTCTCGCCGATCGAGAACCACGCCAATGCGATCAGCAAGGGCCAAAGCCTCGCCACCACCTTCGTGAACAACAACTGACACCAATTCACGATCCGGCGGCGAACCGTGGCCGACACCCACGGTTCGCCGCCGGATCGAGACGCAGTTCTCACCCGAAACCCTTGCGTCTCACCGCAGTCTCACGCCGTCCCCCGTTCGCCGTCCCCGCGGTAACGATCCAGGGGTGCCCGCCGACCAACTTGAGGGTCGCGCGGAATAGCGGAGGTTTTGGCGTGAAGATCAGTGTCTTCGGGCTCGGTTACGTCGGCTGTGTCTCCGCCGCGTGCCTGGCGGGGCAGGGACACCGGGTGGTCGGCGTGGACGTCAACCCGGTGAAGATCGACCTGATCACCCAGGGCAACGCCCCGGTGGTCGAGGAGCGGATCGGCGAGCTGACCGCCGAGGTGGTCGCGAGCGGCGCGCTGAGAGCCACCACCGACGTCGCGGAAGCCGTCGCGGACAGCGAGATCTCGCTGGTCTGCGTCGGGACGCCGTCGGCACCGAACGGCAGCCTGTCCACGGTCTACCTCGAGCGCGTGGCCGAGGAGATCGGCGAGGCGCTCGGGAAGAAGAGCGAGCGGCACACCGTCGTCTTCCGCAGCACCATGCTGCCCGGCACCTGCCTCGACCTGCTGGTCCCGATCCTGGAGAAGGCCTCGGGCCGCACCGCCGGCGTCGACTTCGGGGTCGCGGTGAACCCCGAGTTCCTGCGCGAGGGCACCAGCGTCCGCGACTTCTTCGACCCGCCGAAGACGGTCATCGGCGAGATCGACACCGCGAGCGGGGACGCCGTCGCCGGGCTGTACGAGGGGCTGCCCGGCCCGGTGTTCCGCGTGCCGATCCCGGTCGCGGAGATGACGAAGTACGCCGACAACTCCTTCCACGGCCTGAAAATCGGCTTCGCGAACGAGCTCGGCGCCGTCTGCCGCGCGCTGGGCCTCGACTCGCACCAGGTGATCGACGTCTTCCTCGCCGACACCAAGCTCAACATCAGCCCCGCCTACCTGAAACCCGGCTTCGCCTTCGGCGGCTCGTGCCTGCCGAAGGACCTGCGCGGGCTGGTCTACGCCGCCCACCGGGCGGACGTCAGCGTGCCGATCCTGTCGCACGTGCTCGCGTCGAACGACGAGCACCTGCAGCGCGCGTTCGACCTGGTCGCCCGCACCGGCAAGCGGAAGGTCGGGCTGTTCGGCCTGTCGTTCAAGCCCGGCACCGACGACCTGCGCGAGTCGCCGCTGGTCGAGCTGGCCGAGCGGCTGCTCGGCAAGGGCTACGACCTGAAGATCTACGACGCCAACGTCAGCCTCTCGCGGCTGATGGGCGCCAACCGCGAGTACATCGAGAGCCGGCTGCCGCACCTCGGCCAGCTGCTCGCCGGGTCCGTCGACGAGGTCGTGAACCACGCCGAGGTCCTGCTCGTGGGAACCAAGGACCCCGACGTGCTGGCGGCCCTGCCGCACGGCCGGGAGATCGTCGACCTCGTCCGCCTGCCCGACGCCGCCGAGCGTCGCCTTGAAGAGGGATACGCCGGCCTTGCCTGGTAAAGCGCTCATCCTCGTCGAAAATCTTTCCGTCCCCTTCGACCGGCGCGTGTGGCAGGAGTCCACGACCCTGCGCGACGCCGGGTGGGAAGTCCACGTGATCTGCCCGCAGGGCACGAAACGCGACACCGAGGCCGAAGCCGTCGTCGACGGCGTCCACATCCACCGCTACCCGCTCAAGGCGGCGACCGGCGGCCCGGCCGGCTACCTGCAGGAGTACGGCAGCGCGCTGTGGCACACGCTCCGGCTGGCCCGCGAGGTCGGGCCGGTCGACGTCGTGCACGCCTGCAACCCGCCGGACCTGCTGTACCTGGTCGCGAAGTACCTGAAGCGCTCCGGCGCGAAGTTCATCTTCGACCAGCACGACCTGTGCCCCGAGCTGTACCTGTCGCGGTTCGACCGCGGGCAGGACCTGCTCTACCGCGGCGTGTGCGCGCTCGAACGCGCCACCTACCGCTCCGCCGACGTCGTCATCTCGACGAACGAGAGCTACAAGCAGGTCGCCCGGATCCGCGGCGGCAAGAAGCCCGAGGACGTCTTCGTGGTGCGCAGCGCCCCGGTCGTCGAGCGGTTCCACGAGGTGCCTGCCGAACCCGAGCTGAAGAAGGGCAAGCCGTATCTGCTCGCCTACCTCGGCGTGATGGGCCCGCAGGACGGCGTCGACTACGCCCTGCGCGCGCTGGCGAAGCTGCGTGACGAGGTCGGCCGCACCGACTGGCACGCGGTGTTCGTCGGCTCCGGCGACGCCTTCGACGACATGGTCGCCCTCTCGGCGAAGCTCGGGCTGGCCAACCAGGTCGAGTTCACCGGCCGGATCTCCGACGAGGACCTGGTCCGCTACCTGTCCACCGCCGACGTCTGCCTGTCGCCGGACCCGCTGAACCCGCTCAACGACGTCTCCACGATGAACAAGGTCATGGAGTACATGGCGATGAGCAAGCCGATCGTCTCGTTCGAGCTGCGGGAAGCGCGGGTGTCCGCGGGGGAAGCGGCCGTCTACGCCCCGGCGAACGACGAGTCGGCGTTCGCGAAGCTCGTCGCCCAGCTGCTCGACGACCCGGAAGAGCGGGTCAGGATGGGTAAACTCGGCCAGGCCAGGGTGGCGGGTCCGCTCTCCTGGGAGAACTCCGCGAAGTCCCTTCTTGCCGCGTATGAGCACGCTGTGAAGTCCTGATCGCCGTTCGGTCAAGAACTCACCGGACTTGTAACCAATGCTCCCGGTCCGACGACGGTTGGGGTAACCGGCCGATCAACTGAACCCGTTCGGCGTACCCGGCTCAGGAATGGAGACCCCACCGTTGACTGACGACACGGTGCGCCTGGCCCTGGTCGGGCAGGTCCTGCGACGGCGGTGGCGGCTGCTGGCCGCCCTCGCCGTCCTGGGCGCGCTGGTCGGCGCCGGAGCGTCGATCCTGTTCTCACCCGGCTACAAGACGACCTCGGGTGTGCTGCTCCAGGGCCCGCGCCAGGCCGACGAGCTGCTCACCCAGGCCGAGATCGCGACCTCGTCGGTCGTCCTCGACCGCACCGCCGCGATGCTGCCGTGGCACCCCAGCGGCGCCGACCTGAAGAAGCAGGTCAGCGCGGCCGTGGCGCAGAGCAACGTCGTGACGATCACCGTCGCCGCCGACACCGCCGAGCACGCACAGCAGCTCGCCGACCAGGTCGCCCAGCAGTACGTCAAGTACTCGACGCAGCTGGCCACCAACTCCGCCGACGCCTCGGTGCAGCTGGCCCAGGAGCAGCGCGAGTCGCTGCGCGAGCAGGTCAAGCTCACCACGGACAAGATCAGCGACCTCGCCAAGAACGTCGGCGGCGGCCTGACCGTGGAAAGCGTGCAGGTCCGCACCCAGCTCGAAGGCCTGAGGACGTCGCTGGAGCAGGCGATCAACGACCTGAACCAGGCCGACCTGGCCAGCGGCATCGGCAACACCGTGGTGCTCGGGCCCGCCCAGCGCCCGACGTCGCCTGCCGCGCCGACGATGACGCACTTCGTCGTCGGTGGCGCGGTGCTGTTCTTCCTGGTCGGCGTGTTCGGCCACCTGTTCACCGCCCGCACCGACCGGCGGCTGCGCGGGGAACCGCAGATCGCCTCCGCGCTCGGCGCGCCGATCCTGGCCGGCGTCGACGTCACCACCCCGCAGGGCGACCGCCTCCCGGCCACCGGCTTCTTCGGCAAGGTGCGGCACCTGCTCGGCGGGGACCGGCCGTGGCTGCTGCCGCCGGTCGCGACCTCGGCCGACGAGGTCAACCGCGACATCCGCTACCGCCGGGTGCTGGCCCGGCTGGCCACCGGCCCCGCCGACGTCCTGCTGCTGGTGGCCGACGACGACCGGACCGGCCGCCTGGCCGCCGGCCAGCTCGCCGAGCTGGCCGACCGGCTGTCGCTGCCGCTGCGGATCTTCGAGTTCTCGCCCGACCGGCCGACGGTGCCGGACGCCACCGCGAGCTCCGGCGTCCTGGTCGTGCTCGGCGCCGGCACGCGCACCGCCTGGCAGCTCGTCCGGCTCGCCGAAGCGTGCGCCGACGCCGGCCAGGAGGTCGTCGGCGCCGTCCTCACCCACCCCGTCCGGCCGAACGAGCCGGAGAAACCCGGACCCGCGGCGGAAGCCCCCGAGAAAGCCCTGGCAGGTTCGGCGTGACGACAACCCCCGAAACCCCCGCGGCGCCGCTGGTCGATCTCCAGCGCCTGTTCGTCGCGATCCGCCGCCGCAAGCGGTTCTGGCTGGCCACCGCGCTGCTCGGGCTGATCGTCGGGGCGGTGCTCGCGGTCGTGCTGCCCGCTCCGCCGACCGCGGTCGCCAAGGTCATCGTGGTCCACCAGGACGACTCGCCGACCGACAGCGGCACGCTGATGCGCACCGACGTCGCGGTGCTGCAGACGACCCAGATCGCCGCGGCGGCGCTGAAGAAGCTGGGCAGCACCGACTCGCCCGACGACTTCATGAAGAACTACGCGGGGCTCGGGCTGACGAACAACGTCCTGCAGATCACCGTCAAGGCCAAGACCAACGAAGACGCCGTCGCGCGGGCGCAAGCGCTGGCCGAGACGTTCATCGCCGACCACGTCAAGCGCAGCCAGGCGGCCGCGGCCGCCCAGTCGCAGGCCATCCTCGACCAGCGCAAGAACGCCCAGGACGAACTGGGCAAGGTCGAGCAGCAGATCGTCGACGAGGAGGGCAAGGGCCGCCAGGCCAGCCAGCCCACCCTGGAAAGCCTGTACAGCCGCCGCGCCGCGCTCACCGCGCAGATCTCGGACTTCACCTCGCGGGCCCAGCAGGCCGGCATCGGCAGCCCGCAGGTCGCCGCGGGCACCCAGATCGTCGACGCCGCCCGCGTGCTGCCCAAGGCGTTCCTCAAGACCACCGCGACCAACGCCGGCATCGGGTTCGCGCTCGGCCTGGCCCTCGGGCTCGCGCTGGTCGCCATCGGCGCGGTTTCGCGCGACAAGCCGGTGCTGCGCCGGGAGATCTCGGCGCACCTCGGTGCGTCCGTCATCGCCCAGCTGCCGTCGAAGCCGCGCGGGCCCGCGCGGCTGTGGCGGCGCTCGCGCGCGGTCTCCGAACGCCGGCGCGTCGCGACGACGCTGGTCCGCCTGATCAAGCAGGACCCGCGCAGCGTGTCGCTGCTGGAGCTCGGCGCGCCGAAGGTCGCCGCCGCGCTCAGCCTGGACATCGTCGCGGAGCTGGCCACCGAGGGCGACGCGAGCGTCGTCGACGACCTGCCGGGCGAGGACGTCCGCAAACTGGTCACGGAGACCAAGAGCGACGTCTCCGTGGTCGGTGCCGTCGATCCCGCCGCAAAGCCGGAGGAACGCCGCGTCGGTGTCGGCACGGTGTCGCCGGGCACGGCGTGGACCGACCTGGAGCACCTCGGCAAGGAGACCGTGCTGGTCGTGAAGGCCGGGCACGCGAACACGCTGTGGCTGCACACCGTTGCGCGGCAGCTGGCCGACCAGGAGATCCCGGTCCTCGGCATCGTGCTGGTCGACCCGGATCCGCGCGACAAGTCCGACGGCACGCTCTGGGACGGCCTGCACACGGCCCTGCGCGGCCGCGGCCGCAAGGCGGCGGCGCCCGCCCCGGCCGAGCGCGAAGACCGCATGGACGAGCTGGTCGCCCGCGTCGCCGAGCGCGTCGCCCGCACCGAAGCGCCGACCCGGCGGTTCTCGCCGGTCCGGCCGGTGCTCCCGCCCGCGCTCACCACGCCGAGGCCGCCTGCCTCGCCGCTGCCGCCACCGGGCAGCGTCAGCGTTCCCGACCACCTGAACGCGCCGACGAAGAAATTCGCCCCGGTCAAGCCCCCGAAGCGGCCGACGCCGTTCAAGCGCGATCACGGTGAACCGAGCCACAAGGGCGATCTCGACGCCGACCTCGAACCCGAAAAGAGCGCGGAGGTCTCCTGACCCGCGCCGCGACCGAAGGGGAACGCACTCCATGTGCGGCATCGCAGGCACCTACCTCTGGCCGGACGGCGGGCCGCTCACCGACCGGCTGACCAAGACGCTGGCCCACCGCGGTCCGGACGGCTCCGGCCGCTACGACCACGCGGCCGGCCCCGGCTCCGTGCACCTGGGTCACCGGCGGCTGTCGATCATCGACCTGTCCGAGACCGGCGCCCAGCCGATGGTCCTCGACGGGCTCGCGCTGAGCTACAACGGCGAGCTGTACAACGCGCCCGAGCTGCGGGCCGAGCTGTCCGCGGCCGGGGTGCGCTTCCGCGGCACGTCCGACACCGAAGTGCTGCTGCAGGCGTGGCGGCGCTGGGGCACGGACTGCCTGCCCAAGCTGCGCGGCATGTTCGCCTTCGCGCTGTTCGAGGAGGGCACCGGCGAGCTGTTCCTGGTCCGCGACCAACTGGGCATCAAGCCGCTGTTCTTCGTCCAGCGGAACGGCGGGGTCGCCTTCGCCTCCGAGCTCAAGGCGCTCGCCGGTGAACTCGGCGGGTCGCTGCAGGTCGACAACGCGGCCCTGATCGCGTCGCTGCTCTACTACTGGGTGCCGGACAGCCGGTGCGCCTACCAGGGCGCGGAGAAGCTGCAGCCGGGCACCTGGCTGCGGTGCCGGCCGGACGGCCAGGTCGACCGTGGCCGGTTCTGGTCGCTGCGGGAGGTCGCCGAGGAGGGCGCGGCCTTCGACGGCGAGGTCGACCTGCACGCCGTGATCGCCGAGTCGACGGCCAAGCACCTGCTCTCGGACGTCCCGGTGGCGACGTTCCTTTCGGGCGGCCTGGACTCCAGCTACCTGACGGCGCTCGCCGCGCGGTCGCAGCCGGGGATCTCCGCCTACACCATCGGGTTCCGGGCCGAGGACGCCAAGTTCGAGGCGATGCCGGACGACCTTCGCTATGCGCGGATCGTGGCGGAGAAGTTCGGCGTCGACCTGCACGAGATCGAGATCGCGCCGCAGGTGCTCGACCTGCTGCCGAAGATGACCTACCACCTCGACGAGCCGATCGGCGACCCGGCGGCGATCAACTCGTTCCTGATCTGCTCGGCCGCGCGCGAGGCCGGCGTCAAGGTGATGCTGTCCGGGATGGGCGCCGACGAGCTGTTCGCCGGGTACCGCAAGCACCTCGCGAACCTGATCGCGTTGCGCTACCACAAGGTGCCGGGCGCCGTCCGCCGTCCCGTGGAGTCCATTGTGGACCGGCTGCCGGTGGCGTCGGCCACGCGCGGGTACCGGTCGGTCCGGTTCGCCAAGCGGTTCCTGTCCTTCGCGGGCCTGCCCGAGGAGACGGCGTTCCGGCGCAGCTACACGATGTACGACCGCGCGGAGCTGCTCGGCCTGGTCAACCCGGACCTGGCCGCTGACGTCGATTCGGTTTTGACCGAGCACGCGGACACCTACCACGACCAGGCACTGGACGACTTCGTCAACCGGATGTGCCTGGCGGACTCGCGGATGTTCCTGCCGGGGCTGAACCTGACCTACACCGACCGCTCGACGATGGCCGCGTCGACCGAGGTGCGGACGCCGTTCGTCGACGTCGAGGTCGTGCGAGCGGCGTTCAAGATCCCGGGGAACAAGAAGATCGTCGGCCGCGCGGGCAAGGTTGCACTGAAGAACGCGGCGCTGAACATCCTGCCCAGCGAGATCGTGCACCGGCCGAAGGGCCTGTTCAGCGCGCCGCTGCGGGCCTGGATGAGCCGCGACCTGGCGCCGCTGGTGCGCGAGGTCGTCAACGAGGGTGTCCTCGTTTCGTCCGGCTTCCTGCAGCGGGAAGCGTTGCAGCGCATGGTCGCCGAGGACGCCGCCGGCCAGGAAGACCGCGGCAAGCACCTCTGGCACGTCTTGACTCTTGAGTATTGGTACCGGAACGCGATGTCTGGAGCGGGAGCGAAGTGAAGCAGGTAGTCCAGAACTACAAGAGCGGGGAACTGGCGCTCCTCGACGTGCCCGAACCGGCCTGCAAGCCGGGTGGCGTGCTGGTGCGGACGGTGTACTCCCTGATTTCGACCGGCACCGAGATGATGAAGGTGTCCGAGGCCAGCATGTCGCTGGTGGGCAAGGCGAAGGCCCGGCCCGACCAGGTCGCGAAGGTCATGCAGAGCGTCGCCACCAACGGCCTTTCGGCGACCTACCGCAAGGTGACGTCCAAACTGGACTCCTACACCCCGCTCGGCTACTCGCTGTGCGGCGTCGTCGAGCAGGTCGGCGACGGCATCACCGACGTTGCGGTGGGCGACCTCGTGGCCTGCGCGGGCAACGAGCACGCGCTGCACGCCGAGCTGAACTGGGTGCCGAAGAACCTGTATTCGCCGGTGCCGGCCGGCGTCGACCCGCGGCACGCGGCGTTCGGCACGGTCGGGTCGATCGCCATGCAGGGCGTCCGCCGCGGCGAGCCGCAGATCGGCGACGTCGCGCTGGTGATCGGCCTCGGCCTGATCGGCCAGCTGGTGGTGCAGCTGCTGACGTCGTCCGGCGTCCGCGTCGTCGGCGTCGACCCCGACCCGGAGCGCTGCAAGCTCGCCGAGAGCCTCGGCGCGCTGACCTGCGCGCACCCGGCGTCCGGCATCGTGGACACGGCCGTGGACGAGCTGACGCACGGCGCGGGCGTCGACCAGACGTACCTGGCGGCCGGCGGCAACACGAACGACCCGGTGGAGCTGGCGGCGAAGCTGTCGCGCGACCGCGGCCGCGTGATCGACATCGGCAAGTGCAAGCTCGACCTGCCGTGGAACGCCTACTACGAGAAGGAACTGGACGTCCGGTTCTCGCGCTCCTACGGACCGGGCCGCTACGACCCGTCGTACGAGCTGGAGGGGCGGGACTACCCGATCGGCCAGGTGCGCTGGACCGAGCGCCGCAACCTCGAGTGCGTGCTGGACCTGATCGCGCGCGACCGGCTGGACGTCGAGCCGCTGATCACGCACGTCTCGGACTTCTCTTCTGCTGTCGACACCTACAAGTCCCTGAACGAGGGCGCGCTGAAGGCGGTGGCGGTGCTGTTCCGCTACCCGGACGCGGTCGCCCGGACGGAACCGGTGGTCACGTCCGCGCGCGTCGGGCTGACGTCGTCGTCCGCGGCTGCGCTCCCGGCGGGCCAGCCCGTGCGGCTGGGCTTCATCGGGGCGGGCAACTACGCGTCGTCGATGCTGCTGCCGCACTTGGTGGAGCGCGCGGACGTGGAGCTCAAGCACGTGGCGACGACATCGGCGCTGTCCGGCGCCAACGCCCGGCGCAAGTTCGGCTTCGCGGCGGCGTCGACGGACATCGACAACGTCCTGGGCGACTCGTCGATCGACGCGGTGTTCGTCGTGACGAGGCACAGCTCGCACGCCGAGCTGACCCGGCAGGCGTTGCTGGCGGGCAAGACGGTGTTCGTCGAGAAGCCGCTGGCGCTGTCGGAAGCGGAGCTGCAGAAGGTCCTGGACGCGATCGAGGAGTCCGGCAACGACCGCCTGCAGGTCGGCTTCAACCGCCGGTTCGCCCCGCTGCTGCACGAGGCCCGTGAGCAGTTCGGCCCGCGGGTCGGCCCGGCGAGCGTGCGCTACCTGGTCAACGCGGGCCGTCTGGACCACGGCAGCTGGTACAACCAGACGGACTCGGAGGGCTCGCGCTTCGCGGGCGAAGGCGGGCACTTCATCGACACGGTGAGCTGGCTCTTGGACGCCGACCCGGTCTCGGTGTACGCGACGGGGGACCTCCAGGTGACCCTCGGCTACCCGGACGGTTCGACGGCGGTGATCACGTACGCGGAGACGGGCTCGTCGGGCTTCCCGAAGGAGACGCTGGACGTCGTCGCGGACGGAAAGGTCCTCAAGTTCGACGACTTCGTCCGCGCATCGGTGTACGCCCGCAAGAAGTGGGCCAGCTCCCGAATCCCGAAGGGCCGCGACAAGGGCCAGGCGGCGGAGGTCAACGCGTTCCTGGAGGCGGTCCGGACGGGAGGCCCGATGCCGATCCCGGTGGAATCCCTGGCGGCGACAACGCTGGCAACACTGGCCGCCCAGACGAGCGCGGCGAACTCGGCCCCGGTGCGGATCGAGCTGCCGCGGAAGGCCGGTGCCCCGGCATGACGGGAGTGGTGCAGCACCGGTCGGCTTGGGTGAAGCCGGCCGGGTCGGCCCGGCTGAACTCGGCGACGCTGGGCGCCGCGCCGGTCAGGCCGACGCCAGACGATTCGGCTCGGTGGCGCTCGGCGATGCGGGGTGCTGCGTCGGTCGGGTGGGCGTCGGATGGTTCGGCTGGGCGGCGCTCGGCGATGCGGGGTGCTGTGTCGGTCGGGTGGGCGTCGGACGTGTCGGGGCGGCCGGTGCTGCTGGTGGAGGCAGGTGCGCGGCCATGATGGGTCCCGGCTGGTACCTGCGGCGGCTGTCCCGGATGGGGCCGGCGGAGGTCGTGGGGCGCGCGCGGCATGCCGTTGTACAGCGGCAGTGGCGGTCCGCGCTGCCGACGCCGCCGGACTGGCCCGCGCACCCGCGCTTCACCGCGACGCTGCCGGCCGGGGTGCTGGGCAAGGTGTCCGGCGAGGCCGTTTCGCAGCTGCTGACCACCGCCGACGAGCTGATGGCCGGCCGGGCGGAGTTCTTCGGCGTCGAGCGCACGGATTTCGCGGCGCCCGACTGGTTCCTCGACCCGAAGACCGGCCGCCGCGCGCCGTCGGACGTGTACGCCTTCGATGTGCCCTACCGGTCGGAAGACACGGTCGGGGACATCAAGCAGATCTGGGAGCCGTCGCGCCACCAGCACCTCACCGTGCTGGCCGCTGCTCATGCGGTGACCGGCTCTGCGGCGTACGCCGAGCGCGTCGCCGAGCACCTGCGGTCCTGGTGGGCGGCGAATCCGCCATTGCAGGGGCCGCACTGGGTGAGCGGCATCGAGCTGGGCATCCGGTTGCTGTCGTGGGTCTGGACGCGCCGGCTGCTCGACGGCTGGCCCGGCGCGGCGGAGCTGTTCGAGCAGAACCCGGACTTCCAGCTGCAGCTGTGGCACCACCAGAACTGGCTCGCGACGCTGCGCAGCCACGGTTCGTCGGCGAACAACCACGTCATCGCCGAGGACGCCGGGCTGCTGGCCGCGGCGTGCGCGTTCGGCTGGTTCCCGGAGTCGGCGGGCTGGCGAGCCGCGGCGATGCGCTCGCTGGACGTGCAGCTGGCGCGCAACACGTTCCCGAGCGGGCTCAACGCGGAACTGGCGTCCGAGTACCACGGCCTGGTGCTGGAGCTGGGCCTGGCGGCGGCGGTCGAGGCCGACGCCGCGGGCACGCCGGCGCCCGATTCGACGTGGGACGTCCTGCTCCGGATGACCGACGCCTTGGCGTCCATTGTGGACGACAAGCTGCGCCCGCCCCGCCAGGGCGACGCCGACGACGGCTTCGGCCTGATCGTCGACGGCACGGCCACCGACCGGTGGGCCTCGCTGCTGGCGTCGGGCGAGGCGCTGTTCGGCCGCCTCGAGTGGTGGCCACCGGTTCCCGGCGACGACGTCCGGACCCCACTGCTGGCGGCGTTGGTGTCGCGCACCCCGCGGGCGACGGGCGCCCGCGCGGGCCGCCGTCCGGCGCACTTGCGCGACGCGGGCATGACGATCCTCCGCTCGGGCCCGGTGTGGGTCCGCTGCGACGGAGGCCCCCACGGCTTCCTGTCGATCGCGGCGCACGCCCACGCGGACGCGCTGTCCCTGGAGGTCCGCCACGACGGCGTGGACGTGCTCGCCGACCCGGGAACGTTCTGCTACCACGGCGAGCCGCAGTGGCGGTCGTACTTCCGCTCGACGCTGGGCCACAACACGCTCGAGCTGGCCGGCCGCGACCAGTCGACCTCGGGCGGCCCGTTCCTGTGGACCCGCCACGCGGAAACGAGGGTCCTGGAGGTCCACACGCCGGACGAGGGCCCCTCCCGCTGGTCGGCCGCCCACGACGGCTACGCCCCGGCCCTCCACCGCCGCACGGTCGAGCTGGACGGCGAGGTGCTGAGGATCGTCGACGAGGTCCTGGGCGAGGAAATCCCGGGCGAGGCGCGCTTGGCATTCCACTTCGGCCCGACGGTGACGGTGATGCTGGACGGCACCACAGCCCGCCTCCGCTGGACGGCCGGCCCCGAAAGCACGCCCGGCACGACGGAAGAGGGGGACCGGCTCGGCTCCACGGCCGGAGACAGCCGGCTCGATTCCCCGGCTGCCGGTGGCCGGTCCGGCTCCGCCGAGGGGGCCGCCCGGCTGGGTTCCGTGGCCGGTGATCGGCGGTCCGGTGCCGTCGGCGGTGATCCGGTTGCCGGGCGGGTTTCCGGCTCGCTCGCCGGTGTTGTGCGGACCGCCGTGATGGAATTGCCGCCCGGGCTCAGCTGGACCGTGCACCGGGGGGAGACCGAACCGCCGCTGGGGTGGTACTCCGCGGGGTTCGGGCGCAAGGAACCCGCCACCACGCTCGTCGGCTCCGGGGCGCCCGGACACCTCACCACCCTGCTCCGCTTCAGTTAGGACCCGACTGTGACAGCCCGCCGCTTCCGTTTCCGCCGTGCAGCTCCGCCGCTGCTCGGTGTCCTCCTCGCGGTCGCGGCGTGCTCGGGCGGGCCGGACACCGATGGCGCCGGCCAGGCCACCGCGGCTCCCAGCGGGTCGGTCGCCGCCGTGTGTGACAAGCAGCCGGCCGGTCCGTCCGCCGCGCCGGCCGGGGCCGTCGTCGTCGATCCTGCCGTTCCGGGGGATCTGGCGGCGAAGACGCGCTCGGCCGGCTCCGGCACGACGTTCTGGCTCAAGCCCGGTAAGCACGTCCTCGGCGACGACCGGTACGACCAGGTGTCCCCCAAGGACGGCGATGTCTACATCGGCGCCCCCGGCGCCGTCCTCGACGGCCGCAAGATCAACCAGTACGCCTTCACCGGGCACGCGGCCAACGTCAAGATCACCTACCTGACGGTGCAGGGCTTCGCCGCCCCGCACGACGAAGGCGTGGTCAACCACGACTCCGGCGACGGCTGGCTGATCGAGCACTCGACCATCCAGGACAACGACGGGGCCGGCCTGATGGCGGGCGCGCGCCAGCAGGTGCGCGGCAACTGCCTGCGCCGCAACGGCCAGTACGGCATGAACGCCTACTCCGGCGGCACCCCGATCACCACGCTCGTCGTCGAGGGCAACGAGATCGCCGGCAACAACACCGGCAACTGGGAAGCCAAGATCGAGGGCTGCGGCTGCAGCGGCGGCATCAAGTTCTGGGACGTCAACGGCGCCGACATCCGCGGCAACTGGGTGCACGACAACCACGGCACCGGGCTCTGGGCCGACACGAACAACAACGACTTCCTCATCGAGGGCAACCTCATCGAGAACAACGACAGCGCCGCGCTCATCTACGAGATCAGCTACAACGCGATCATCCGCGACAACACGATCCGCAAGAACAACTGGGTCGACGGCCGCCGCTACGCCGACAAGAGCGACAACTTCCCGACGTCGGCCGTCTACATCTCCGAGTCCGGCGGCGAGCCGCGGATCAAGGCGCGCACCGCGAAGATCGAGATCTCCCGCAACTACCTGGAGAACAACTGGTCCGGGATCACGTTGTGGGAGAACGCCGACCGGTTCTGCAACAGCCCGGCCAACACCTCCTCCGGTGACTGCACCCGGCTGGTGCCCGGCGTCAAGCAGTGCGCGGCCCCGGCGATCACCAGCGGCGCGCTGCTGGCCGACTGCCGCTGGAAGACCCAGCACGTCGACATCCACGACAACAAGTTCGTCCTCGACCCGGCGGTCGTGGGCTGCCAGGCCTCCTGCGGCCGGATGGGCCTGCTGTCGAACTTCGGCACCTACCCGGAGTGGTCGCCCTACCGCGGCGACGACGTCCAGGACGCGATTACGTTCAAGCAGGACAACCGCTGGCACGACAACAGCTACGCCGGCCCGTGGACGTTCATCGCCTTCTCGGCCGACCGCATCCTCGAGATCGGCGAGTGGGAAGGCGCGCCCTACTCGCAGGACAGCGGGAGCACCTTCACCGCGCAGGGCGGAGGCTGACATGACCGCGAGCACCGGAGCGGCCGGCCTCCGCGGCGACGCCACGCCCGAACCCGCCTCGTCGACGCCGAAGTGGGCCGGCCTGGCGTGGGCGCTGCTGATCCTCAACACGCTCGGTTCGACCGGCGCGAAGACGGTCATCCCGCTGCCGCGCTCGGTCAGCCAGCTGGTCACCATGGGCTCGCTGATGACGGCGTTCGTGATCGCGCTGGCCCTGAACAAGCACCTGCGGGTCCGCCCGAGCGCGTACCTGATGCTGCTGACGGCCCTGCTGGGCGCCAGCATCCTCTCCAGCGCCGACCTGCAGGAGGGCTTCGGCGCGCTGTTCCGGTGCTTCCGGCTCACCGTGTTCGTCTCCACGCTCTGGTTGCTGACCCGCTGGTGGGACGGCGGGTTCAGCTTCGTCCGGTACCACATCCGCACGTACACGATCGTGCTCGCGTCGGTGGCGATCGGCCTGGTGATCTCGCCCGGCAACGCGATGCCGGACATCTACGGCGGACGCCTCTCGGGTGCGATCTGGCCGCTCACCCCGCCGCAGATCGGCCAGTACGCGGCGGTCGTCGCCGGGCTCACGCTCCTCCTCTGGTTCGGGCGCCGCACGACCTGGCGCAGCGCGGTGCTGATCGTGCTGCCGGTGCTGGCGCTGCTGCTGCTCACGCACACCCGCACGGCGACGCTCGGCCTGGTCGCCGGCCTCGCGGTGGCCTTCCTGTCGATGGTGCTGACCAGCGCCCGCGCGAGGAAGGTGTTCGCCTGGACGGTCGGCGTCGGCGGCGTGGCCGGCGTGGTGCTGGCGGGTGCGCTGCAGACGTGGTTCCTCCGCGGGCAGAGCGCCGACAACTTCTCCAGCCTGACCGGCCGCGCGAAGGTGTGGGACGCGCTGCTGGAGGCCCCGCGGACGACGTTGGAGTACATCTTCGGGGTCGGGCTGACGGACAAGTCCTACGACGGTCTCCCGATCGACAACAGCTGGCTCGCGATCTACCACGAGCAGGGCTTCGTCGGGATCGCGCTGGTCGCGGGTTTCCTCCTTACCTTGGTCGTGGTGGCCGTGCTGCGGCCGCCGTCACTGGCTCGCGCGTGCGCGATCTTCCTGATCACCTACTGCATTTCGGCCTCCTACACCGAAGCGGGTCTCGGCGACGCGTCGCCGTACCTGCTGCACCTGGCGGTCGCCGCGTCACTGCTGGTCCGCGGGGTGCCGCAGTCCGACGAACAAGCATTCATCCCGGCGAAGGGGGCAGACGTGCGAGGTGCAGGCGCGTGAAGGTGCTCGTGGTCCACAACCGGTACCGCTCCGAGCAGCCGAGCGGTGAGAACAACGTGGTCGACGCCGAGGTGACGTTGCTCGCCGACGGCGGCCACCAGGTGTCGTTGTTCGAACGCCGCAGCGACGACATCGCGGCGATGCCGTTGCCCCGCAAGGCGGCGGTGCCGCTGATGGTGCCGTGGAACCCGGCGGTGCGGAAGGAACTCGCCGCCCGGTTGCGGGCGTCCCGCCCGGACGTCGTGCACATCCACAACACGTTCCCGCTGCTGTCGCCCTCGGTGGTCGCCGCGTGCGCGGACGCGGGGGTGCCCGCGGTCGCGACGCTGCACAACTACACGATGGTCTGCCCACCGGGCACGCTCCACCGCGACGGCCACATTTGCACCGAGTGCGTCGGCGGCTCACCGCTGCCGGCGGTGAAGCACGGCTGCTACCGCGGTTCGAGCGCGGCCACCCTTCCGATGGCGGCGAGCATGGTCGCGAACCGGCGCCGGTGGTGGACGGGCGTGTCCCGGTTCTTCTGCATTTCGGCGGCCCAACGTGACCTCCTCGTGTCGGCCGGGATGCCCGGCGAGCGAATGGTGGTGAAGCACAACTTCGTCACCGACCCCGGCGTTCGCCGCACCGGTGCCGGCAAGCACGTGCTGTTCCTCGGCCGCGTCACCGAGGAGAAGGGGGTCGGCCTGCTGATGCGGGCCTGGGAGCACCTCGGCGGCGCACTGGGGGTGCCGCTGGTCATCGCGGGCACCGGCCCGATGCAGGACGAGGTCGCCACCTGGGCGGTCGGCCGTCCCGACGTCTCGTACGTCGGCCTCCAGAACAAGGCTGAGTGCCGCGCGCTGACCGCCGACGCGGTGGCGGTGGTCGCGCCGTCGACGTGGCTGGAAGCTTTCGGCCTGGTGGTGGTCGAGGCCATGGCCGCCGGCGTACCGACGGTGGCGGCCGCGCACGGCGCCTTCCCCGAGCTGGTCGAAGACGGCGTGACGGGCCTCCTGCACGTCCCGAACGACGCCGCCTCCCTCGCGGACCGCTTGCGCGAGGTCGTCGGCGACCGCAACGGCGACATGGGCGACGCGGCCCGTGTCCGGTACGAGAAGGACTTCACGCCCGCTGTCGGCCTGGACCGGCTGATCGCCGGGTACGAGGCGGCGATCGAGGCGTGAGGCAGCTGGTCCGGACGGCGCCCCCGGCCCTGCCGGCCGGGTTGCGCGCCCCGCTGGCGATGACGGCTGCCCTCGCGACGGCGGTGCTCGTCGCGCTCGGCATCCTGCACTTCCGCGATTCGAGCCTGACCGGCATCGACGCGGCCCTCCTTCCTGCGGTCTACCCGGTCCAGCCGCCGTGGCGGTACGTGGCCCTGGTCGTCGACTTCGGCGGCGAACCGGTGGGGTCGGTGATCCTGATCGCGCTCCTTTCCGGGGTGTGCTGGCTGCTCCGCCGGGTCCGGGCGGCGGTGCTGACGGTGGTCGGTGTCGTGGTGACGGTGGCGGTGACGACCGTGCTGAAGCCGGTGGTCGGCCGCACGATCCACGGCGAGTTCCTGTCGTACCCGAGCGGCCACACGGCCTTGGCGACGGCGCTCGCGCTGGTCATCGCCCTGGTGCTGGCCGAACGGTTGGGCCTGGGACGCGCGGCCGGGGTGGTGCTCGCGTTGGGGTTGGCGTTGGTGGCCGGCCTGGTGATGGGGTGGGCTGAGGTCGCCTTGGGCGCGCACTACCCGACGGATGCGCTCGGCGGGTTCTGTGCCGCGCTGGCGGCGGTGCCGGCGACTGCATGGGCGTTGGATCGGGTGGCCGATCGGCTCTGAAGCGGAGCTCCGGCTGCGTGGGCCCGGCCGGTCGTGTTCGGTGGCTCCTGTGCGCGTAGGTGACCGCTGAGCTCCCACTGGGTAGCTGGGCGGGGCCTCTGGGATGGCCGCACCGGGCCGGAAGCTCCCGGAAGATCGTTCCCGGGTGGTGTCGGTTTCAGCGGATGTCGTTCGTCGGTGGGTGACCTACCGGTGAAGGAGATCCCCATGATCCAACGTCTGATCGCTGCCGAGCGGCGGGAGCTGGCCGCGCTGCTCGATGAGCTGCCGCCGCCGGCTTGGAGCGCGCCGACCCTGTGCGCCGGTTGGGGTGTGGCCGAAGTGGTGGCCCACATGACCATGCCCTTCCGGTTCTCCACCGGGCGGTTCGTGCGGGAACTCGCGCGCTCCGGCGGCCGCTTCAACGCGATGGCCGACCGTGTCGCCCGGCGCGATGCCGCCGAACTCTCCCGCGACGCGTTGATCGCCTCGCTGCGCGACAACGCCGACCACCCGTGGCGGCCGCCGGGTGGCGGTGCCGAGGGTGCTCTGAGCCACGACATCATCCACGGCCTCGACATCACGACCGCTCTCCAGCTCGACCGGCGGGTGCCGCTGGAGCGCCTCGAAGCCATTTTCGCCGCGATGAAGCCGAAGCAAGTCAAGTACTTCGGTGCCGACCTCGCCGGCATCGCCCTGCGGGCCGACGATCTCGGCTGGTCGTACGGGACCGGTACGCCGCTCGCCGGGGCGGCCCAGGATCTTCTCCTTGTTCTCTGCAATCGGCGGTTGCCCGCCGGGCGTCTTCGGGGTGAGCCGAGCAGCCGGTTCACCGTGGTCTGAACAATTCGTCCACTGTGGACGAGCGATGCGGTCATGTCTCCGACGGTACCGAACATGCGTGCGAACGCCATCGCTGGAAAGGGTGAACGTGCCTGCCGAAATTCTCCGTTCGCGACTTTTCCCTTTGGCTGCAACGGAAATCCGCGAAGAAATCCGAAGGGGCAGTGGAAATTGTCGGACCGGGTCGGCATGCTCGTGATCAGCAGCCGGCGGGCCCACCGCCGAACGAAGAGCACTCGTCCTGCGAGTAGGGCTTCGCCCGCCAGCCCGCAGCGTCCACCGTCCTGGAGGTGTCATGCGCCACGAACGTCCACGGCCCCGAGTACACGTTGTCGTGCCACCGGTTGGCCTGGCGGAAGGTGATGGCCTCTTCGACGACCGTTCCCTTGTAGGGCGACCAGTCCGGGAACGTCCCGAAGTTCGACAGCAGGGCCATCCGGCCGCACAGGCTCTGGCAGCCCACCCGGCCGGGGTCGAACCGGAAGGTGTTGCCGTGGATCTCGACCCGCTGCGTCTTCCAGCGGCAGTCGTCGTACGCCGGGGCCTTCTCAATCGTGCCCGCGGTGCACGAAGACTTTGCCGCCGTCTTGGTGCAGTAGCCCGTCGAGGTGTTGGCCGGGCTGTTGCAGAAGCGGTCGGCGTTCTCCCACAACGTGATCCCGGCCCAGTTGTCCTCGAACGCGTTGCCCCTGATGTCGACGGCCGACGTGCGAGCCTGCACACGCGGGTCGCCGCCCGACTCCGACAGGTACACCGTCGCCGCCGGGAAGTTGTCGCCGCGGGCCGCGAACGCGCGGCCCTGGACCAGGGTGTTGCCGCGGAAGGTGTTGTTGCGCAGCACCAGGTTGTAGCTGGTCTCGTAGAACAGCGCCTCGGCGTCGTTGGCCTCGAACAGGTTGTCCTCGACGAGGAAGTCGTTGTTGTTCGTGTCGGCCCACAGCCCGGCGCCGTGGTTGCCGTGGACCCAGTTGCCGCGGATGTCGGCCCCGTTCACGGCCCAGAACTTGGCGCCGCCGCTGCACCCGCAGCCCGGCACCTTGGCCTCCCAGTCACCGGTGTTGTTGCCGGTGATCTCGTTGCCCTCCAGCACGAGCCCGGTGATGCCGTCGCCCGCCTGGTAGGCGTTGAGCCCGTACTGGCCGTTGTTGCGCAGGCAGCTGTGCCGCACGACCTGGCCGGCGCCGGCCATCAGCGCCGCGCCCGCGTTGTCCTCGATGGTGGTGTTCTCGATCAGCCAGCCGTCGCCGGAGTCGTGGTTGACCACGCCCTGGTCCTGCAACGCGGCGAAGCCGCGGATGGTGAGGCCGCGGAGCTGCACGTCGCGGGCCCGCTGGGTGAAGGCGGCCCGGTTGACGCCGCGGCCGTCGAGCACCGAGCCCGGGGCGCCGAGGTAGACGTCGCCGTCCTTGGGGACGACCTGGCCGTACTCGTCCTTTCCGAGGGTGTGGGTGCCCGGCCGGAGCCAGAACGTCGTGCCCGCCGGGTGCGCCGCCGTCTTGGCCGCAAGGTCGCCGTCGACGGCCGGGTCGACGGCGACCGCTCCCGAGGGTGGTTGCGCGTTCTCGGCGGGTTGGTGGCCGCACACCGGAGCGGGCCCGTCGGCGGCGCCCGCGACCCCCGGGCACGCCACGGCGATCAGGAGCGAGCAAGCAGCGACGAGAACCGCACAAGATCTGCCCATGGCAGGAAGTTACGCACGATCGGGCCGGAAAACAGTCACCCTCAAGTGTCCTCATCGGACCCAACGGGTGAATCCGGCCCGATCGCGGGTGGATCAGGCGTACTTGCGGAACACGGGCTGCACCGGGCGCCCGCCCATCCACGGCGCCGGGTCGTTGGCGTCGAGCGCCTTCCGGTACACCGTGCACGCCTGGGCGACGACGTCGATCGTCCGGTCGATGTCGGCCTCGGTGAGCGCGGCACTGACCACGAAGGACGGTCCGAGCACCCCGCCGCCGATCAGCTCGCGGAGGAACAGCGTCCGGTACGGCTGGGAGGGCTTGCCCTGCTCGTCGAGCGTGCCGAAGACCAGGTTGCTGGCCCGGCCGCGGACGACCACGTGGTCCTCGACGCCGATGTCGGCGGCCACCTGGCGGACGCCGGTGGCGAGCCGGTCGCCGAGGGCGTGCATGCGGCCGATGACGTCTTCGTCGCGGTAGACGTCCATGACCGCCATCGCCGCGGCCAGCGAGTGGGTCTCCGCGCCGTGCGTGGTCGAGAGCAGGAACACCCGCTCGTGGTCGGTGCGCAGGCCGCCGATCTCCATCAGCTCCCGCTTGCCGGCCAGCGCCGAGACGGCGAAGCCGTTGCCGAGCGCCTTGCCGAACGTCGAGAGGTCGGGCGTGACGCCGTAGAGGCCCTGTGCGCCCTGGGCGGACCAGCGGAAGCCAGTGATCATCTCGTCGAAGATCAGGACGATGCCGTGGCGGGTGGTGAGCTCGCGCAGGCCCTGCAGGTACCCCGGCGGTGGCTCGACCGCCGCGGCCGCCTCCAGGATCATGCACGCGATCTCGCCGTCGTGGCGCTGCAGCAGCTCCTCCGCGGCCTGCAGGTCGCCGTACGGGAAGGACACCGTCGCTTCCGTCGTCTCGTCCGGGATGCCCGCGTTCATCGGCGTGGTGCCGATGAACCAGTCGTCGGTGGAGAAGAAGGCGTGGTCGGCGCACTTGGCGACGAGCTTGCGGCCGGTGGCCGCGCGGGCCAGCCGGACCGCCGCGGTCGTCGCGTCCGAGCCGTTCTTGGTGAACTTCACCATGTCGGCCGTCGGGATGTTCTCCAGGAACCGCTCGGCGGCCTCGGCCTCGATGATCGACGGCCGGATGAAGTTGCTGCCCTTCTCCAGCTCGCCGCGCACCGCCTCGATCACCCGCGGGTGGGCGTGGCCGAGGCTGACCGCTCTCAGGCCGGCGCCGTACTCGATGTACTCGTTCCCGTCGACGTCCCAGACGTGGCCGCCGCGGCCGTGCGAGATGACCGGGGCCATCCCTTCGGGATACTGGTCCGAGCCCTTGGCATAAGTGTGCGCACCGCCGGGGATGACCCGGTGCAGCCGCTCGTCAGCCTTGGTGGAGCGGGGCAGGTTCGTTCCCATGTCGTGGCTCACCTCGTTGGTTTCAACGCCTCTCCGAGAGATGGCGCCCGTTCGTCCCGGTCGCTCACCATTGTGACCGACAGTGGCCACGAAATGTCCAATTCAGGGTCTTTGTACGAAATCGTAATGTCTTCTTCAGGATCGTGCGCCCGATCGATACGGTACGAAACATCGGAAGGATCGGTGAGTGACTGGAATCCGTGCGCGCACCCCGCCGGGATGTACACGGAAACCTGGGTATCACCGGAGAGTTCAAAGGTTTTCACATTCCGGAATGTCGGCGAATCCGGTCGGAGATCCACCACGACGTCGAAGATCGCGCCGTGCGAACACCGCACCAGCTTCGCCTCGCCGGCTCCGCCGCGCAGGTGCATGCCGCGGACGACACCCTTGCGAGAACGGGAAAGACTGTCCTGGACGAAGCCGTCCGGGTCGATTCCCACCGAAGCGACGACGTCGCGGTCGAAGGTCCGGCTGAAGAAACCGCGCCCGTCCGTGTGCGGGGTGGGTTCGAACAGGTACGCACCGTTGATCTCGGGCACCGGAATGGCCTTCATCGCCCACCCCCGAAGAGGGCCGCCGAAAGGGCGGCGAACTGGTCCTTGAGGCGCTGGGCGTTCATCTCGTTCCGTTCCTGGAGCGTCTGGTGCAGTTCGGCCGAGCGGTTCTCGAGTTCGGTGAACTGCTCGACGAGCCGGTCGAAGGCGACGGTCTTCGCCCGCTGGGTGAAACCCTCGAGGCCCATCTCCGCCATGAGGACGTCGTTCTTCGGTGCGTAGCCGACCGCGACGGTCGGTTTCGCGACCTTCAGGGCGCAGAGCACGTTGTGGTAGCGCGTGGCCACCACGCTGTCCACCGCGGCCATCTCGTGCATCAGCTCGTCCAGTGTCTCCGCCGTGGCCGCCGTCACCAGCGGAGAAGCGGTCTTCTCGATGATCTCGTCGACGACCTGCCGGTCGATCTGGTCACCGATGAACAGCCGGACGGGTCTGCCCTGGTCAACGAGCCAGGCGACGAAACGGTTCATCGTGTCCACGTAGTGGCGGTAGATGCGGTCCGCGTCGGCGCGGTCGTCGTTGCCGCCGTAGTAGGCCATCACGCCGACACCGACGGTGCCCGGGCGTCCGCCGTCCGCCGGGGTGGGGAGGGAGAACGCCAGGTCGGGGTAGACCTGGTCGGCACTCGTGTCGACGCCCATGGCGCGCATGGCGTCGCGGGAGATGTCGTCGCGGTAGGAGCGGTAGGCGGCGAGCCGGCCGGACCAGCGGACCAGGGTCCTGGTCGCCCGGGCGCTGATGTGGTTCGCGCCCACGCAGACGAGGGCCACCTTGGTGCCGAACAGGCGCCCGGTGGCCGAAAGGAGGAAGAGCGAATACGGGAAACCCCACGGACGCAGCGGAAGCGTCGCCTCGAGGACGCCCATGCCGGGCACGATGACGACGTCCTGCTTGCGGACCCAGGCGGCCGTGCGGCCGATGTCGACCAGCTTGCCGAGTCCCTTGAGGACGATCGACCGGAGGCCGGACGCCGTCTCGTACTCGGCCTGGTTCCAGTGCAGCGGGGTCGTGTCGACGCCGTACCGCGCGCGGACGATGTCCGGGCCGCCGACGAGGCCGGTCAGGACCGCGTCCGGGTACTCGGCGCGCAGGTAGCCGAGCACGGCTTCGAGGGAACCGTCGTTGCCGAGGTTCCCCGAACCGAGCAGGCCGAACACGCCGACGCGCGGGGCACGCTTCACGCGAGCCTGCCTTCCCGGCCGGCCACGATCTCGTTGACCGTGGCGACGTCCGAGGCGGTCGGCGCGCGGTCCTCGACGCGCTCGCCGTGGCCGGAGCGGGCGCGGTTGGTCAGCCAGGCACCGAGGTGGCCGAAGCACTCGCGCTTGTCCGCGGCCGAGATCGGCGCGCGGCGGATCAGGTCCGCGAACCCGTAGACGTACTCGCCGAGCAGGCGGACGGTGGGATTCCGGAGCCGGTTCGCTCGCCGCGGGTCCAGATTCGCGCACCGGCTCCGGATGGTCGGGTTGGCCCGTTCCGCGCGGCCCGGGTGGTCGCGGCGGAAGTAGAGCAGCTCGGGCACCTGGTGGAACGGGCCGTGCAGGGCCATCTCGGCCGAGTACGTGCGGTCGGCGTGGTGGTAGCTGTCGAGCGGCTTGACGCGGCGGAGGACGTCGGCGCGGATGACGCCGTAGAAGTCGTCGCCGCCCGGCTCGAACAGGATGCTGCGGAAGCGGTCCGGCGCGTGGCGGGACGCGGTGTTCAGCGTGTACTGCAGGGGCTGGACGATGCGGCCGTCGCCGTCGATGATCGCCTGGTCGCAGTGGGCCAGGATGATGTCCGGTTGCTCGTCGAGGGCCTCGATGCACCGCTTGAGCAGGTCGCGGGCGTACAGGTCGTCGTGGGACACCCACTTGAACAGCTCGGTGCGGGAGACGTCGAACACGAAGTTGTGGTTCGGTGTCGCCCCGATGTTCTTCGGCTGGCGGACGTAGCGGATCCGCGAGTCCTTCTCGGCGTAGCGGCGGCAGATCTCGTCGGTGCCGTCCGTGGAGGCGTTGTCCGAGATGATCAGCTCGAAGTCTTCGTAGGTCTGGCCGAGCAGGGCGTCCAGCGACTCGGCGAGGTACTCCTCGCCGTTGTACACCGGGAGGCCGAGGCTCAGCCGCGGGACGGTGGTCATGGAGTCCTCATTCCTTGATCGGCTCTTTGATCGGCTCGAACACCACGGTGGGCTCGTCGGCCCCCGGCGGCACGTGCTCGCGCAGCCCGGCCCGCAGCTGGAACCACCAGACGACGGAGCCGCTGAGGGTGGCCGTGGCGACGCCCCACGCGGACCCGGCCGCGTCGCCGAGGAACGCGCCGGCGATGCCGAAGGTGACGTAGAACAGGGACGCGACCAGCTGCGAGCGCAGGCTCCGCTTGGCCGCGCCGAGGGCACGCAGGCCGGCCGCCGCGCCGGTGGCGAAGCTCGCGCCGACCACGGCGAGGGTGACCGGCAGGATCAGCGGTGACGCCGAGTCCCAGACCGAGCCCATCACCCAGCGGCCGGCCCGGTCGGGCACGAGCAGGAGCAGGCCGAGGCCCCAGCACAGGGCCGCGCCCGCCTGGCCGCCGCCGAGGATCATGCAGAAGTGCTTCAGGCGGTGCGGTGCGCGCTGGAGCACCCGGGCGCCCTCGGCGACGGTGACCAGAGACAGCCCCATCAGCAGGGCCAGGAACGGGCCGAGGAGCTGCTCGGCCCCGCGGACCGCGCCGACCGCGGTGATGCCGGCGATGGCGCCGAGGCCGTACGCGCGCAGCTGCGACGCGCCGCTGTTGCTGACGTTCTCGACCAGGTACCGGACGCTGAGGTCGCGCTGCGTCCGGAGCCAGCCGAGCATCTCGCGCGGGTGCGGGAGGATCCGCGTCTGGAACCCGCCGTACAGCGCCGCGACCGCGCCGGACAGGCCCCAGGCCAGCACGAACGCGACCACCGTGTGGATCTGCGCGGCGACGTAGAGCGCCGGGAGCAGGGCGATGCCCCACACGCAGTCGTTGACGAACGCCTTCTTGCCCGCACCGCGCGCGAAGAAGGCGAAGCGCCAGGCGTCCTGCAGGAGCAGGCCCGGCAGGACGACCGCGAGGGCGACGAACGCGTTGCCGAGCGGGCCGCCCGCGGCCAGGCCGGCCACCAGGCTGACCAGCCCTGTCACGCAGCCGACGCCGATCGCGGTGCCGGACGCGCTCGCCACGCCCAGCCGCCAGCGGTCTTCCGGCACGGCGCTGAACCGCACCATCAGCGGGTCGGTGGCGAGGCCGCGGGAGATGTTGAGCACCACACCGTAGGTGACCCAGGCGAGGCTGAAGATGCCGAACGCGAACGTGCCGAGCGAGCGGGCCACGTACAGCCCGACGGCGAAGTTGGTCAGGCTGGACACCGCCTGGTCGCCGAGGCCCCAGCTCAGCCGTCCGGCCATCGCGCGAACCGCGCCCGACCGGAGGATCGAGCGCGGTGCACGGCGATGGTTGGCCACGTCGCTCACTCCTTGACCAAGCCGGCGTCGTGGAGGGCGCGGGCGGCGACGTCGACGATGTCGAAGGGCAGCCCCGCCCGTTCGGCGATGTCGAGCAGGCTGTGCTCGCCGTCGGAGAGGTTGAGCACCCACAGCATCGCCATCTGGGCCTGCTTGGCGTCGCTGCGGCCGCCGAGGGAGTCGTACAGCCCGCGTTTGCCGAGCTGCGGCTCGCCGTACGGGCTGAGGTTGACGTACCGGCGGTTGCGGTCCAGGACGCCGAACGCGTCCTTCAACGCCCCGAGCGTGTCCTCCATGGCGGCGGGGGAGACGAAGCCCGGGTTGTCGGCCGAGGTGTGGTACTCCGGGTAGCCCGCGTACGGCGTGCGCGTCAGCGAGCCGACGCCGAGGTTGAAGCCCGGCGAGCAGAACTGGCGCTCGTCGTAGCCGTACGGCGAGAAGTCGACGACGCGGTGCTCCCGCGACCGCAGGACGTGCTGCATGACGCGGTCGATCTCGGCGTCGTCGCGGCGGGACTTCTTGTACGTCAACGCTCCCGGGTCGCCCGCGCACGCCAGCACCAGGCCGTGCTTGACCTTCTCGATGCGGGAAGAGTTGCGGGCCAGCCAGGTGATCGAGCCGATCGTGCCCGGCATGAACAGGAACCGGTACGTGTAGTGCGGCTGAGCCGAAGCCAGCTGCTGGGCCAGCGAAATGGCCACCGCGATGCCCGCGAGGTTGTCGTTCGCCAGCGACGGGTGGCACACGTGGCAGGACACGATGACCTCGTCGGTGACGCGGCCCGGGACGACGTGCTCGGCGTAGGTCAGCGAGCCGTCGGCCAGTGTCGAGTCGATGACGACGTCGTACTCGCCGTCGGGCAGCGCGTCGAGCTTCTCCTGCGCGAGGCAGAACCCCCAGGCCGGGGCGTAGTAGCTGGTCCGGTAGGGCACCCACGACGGCTGGTCCGGCAGCGTGTGCAGGTGCTCCCGCAGCTCGCTCAGCGGCATCCGCCGCCGCACCGGGACGCTGTACCCGACGACGTGCAGGTTCAGCTCCTGGAAGTCGATCACGCGTTCCCCGGAAGGAGCAGCGACGTAGGCGTCCCGGATGTTCCACTCCTGCGGGATCGTCCAGTCCAGCACCGCGGTGCCGGTTGGGACCTCGTGCCGCTCCAGGGCGATGTGCTCGCCGATGATGTCCAGGGTCTGCCGCACGCCGTCGCCGGTGATGCTGCGGCAGATCGGGTACAGCCGCTCGACCAGGGCGTGCAGTTCCGCCCCGGTCCGCAGCTGCGGGGCCGCCACTACTTCCGCCGCAGGGTGGTGTCGACGCGGCCGGCTTCGCCCTCGCTCTTCAGCCAGGCCAGCCGGGTGAACAGCTGCTCGAACGACTCGCGGGTGAGCCCGAACTTGCGGTAGGCCTCGATGAGCTCGACGGCGCCGTCCTTGACCGACCAGTCACAGGTGAAGCCGGGGATCGCCGCGCGGAAGCGCGAGAAGTCGACCCGGTAGGAGCGCGGGTCCGAGCCGGCCTCGCCGGTGATGTTCAGCGTCGAACCCGGCACCGCCTCGACGACCTCCTGGGCGATCTCGGCGACCGTGACGTTGTTCTCCTCGGTGCCGATGTTGAACGCCTTGTTGTGCACGGCCTCCTTGGGCGCGGTCAGGGCCGCGGTGAACGCGCGCGCGATGTCCTGGGCGTGCACCAGCGGCCGCCACGGCGTGCCGTCGGAGAGCACCAGCACCTCGCCGGACAGGTGGGCGTGCGCGGTCAGGTTGTTCAGCACGATGTCGCCGCGCAGCCGCGGCGAGTAGCCGAACGCCGTCGCGTTGCGCATGTACACCGGCGTGAAGTCGTCGTCGGCGAGCTCGTGGACGTCGGCCTCGACGCGCACCTTCGACTCCGCGTACGGCGTCACCGGGCGCAGCGGCGCGTCCTCGTCGACGAGGTTGTCGCCGCCCGCGCCGTACACCGAGCAGGTCGACGCGTAGAGGTACCGCTGCACGCCGGCTTCCTTCGCCAGCTTCGCGAGCTTCACCGACGCGTGGTGGTTGATGTCGTAGGTCAGCTCCGGCGCGAGCGAGCCGAGCGGGTCGTTCGACAGCGCGGCGAGGTGGATCACCGCGTCGAAGCCGGTGACGTGCTCCAAGGAGACGTCCCGCAGGTCGACGACGTGCCCGGCCGGGTCGGCGGGGGCGGGCCCGAGCAGGCAGTCCTCGAACAGCCCGGAGTCCAGGCCGAAGACTTCGTGGCCGGCGGCGGCGAGCACCGGGGCCATCACCGTCCCCAGGTAGCCCTTGTGCCCCGTCAGCAACACCCGCATCGGATTCAGCCCTTCAGATCGAGAGTGAGTTTCTTGACGAAAAACGCTTCGGCGTACTTCGCGGCCGCCTCGATGCCGCGGATCCGGGCCAGCCCGAGGAACGCCTCGCGGTCGTACCACGGCCGGTGCCGCTGCGACGCGTAGTGCTCCTGCAGCAGCCGGACCTTCTCCTCGGCGAGCTCGTCGGACAGCGGCTGGTACACCGACGGGCTGCCGAGGTCGCCGTCCCACTTGACGATCTCGTAGCCGAGCGCCAGGTGGTCGCGGAACGCCGTGGGCACCAGCTTGGCCAGCCCGCGGTGGTCCTGGTGCGCGTCGTCGGTGCGCGGGGCCAGGATGAGGTCCGGGTCGGTCCGCCGCCGGAGCTCCTCCAGCGCGTTCTTGGCCTCTTCCCAGTGGGCCGGGAAGCGCCCGTCCGGCAGCTTGAGCACCGTGACGTCGACGACCGCGCCCGGGCAGAACGCCGCCAGCGCCGCCCGCTCCTCGTCCTCGCGGGGCGTGCCGCCGCCGGAGAGGACGAGGGCGTCGACCCGCAGGCCGGGCCGGGATGCGCAGAGGGTCAGCAGCGTGCCACCGGCGCCGATCGCGATGTCGTCGCAGTGGGCGCCGAGGGCGACGACGCTGCCGAGCCGTCCCGGCCGGAGCCCGATCACGCGGTGCTCACGGCCGCGCGCTCCCACAGCGCCCACGGCCGGTCGCCGTGGCTGTAGGCGTAGTCCAGCGCCGCCCGCTCCTTGACCGTGTCGGTCGGCTTCCAGAACCCGCGGTACGGGTAGGCGAGCAGCCGGCCCTGCTTGGCCAGCTCGGCGCAGCCGTCGGCGACCAGGTCGCCGTTCTCCGGGATGTGGTCGAACACTTCCTGCCGCAGCACGAAGTAGCCGCCGTTTTCCCACAGCGGCATTTCGCTCACCGCGGTGATCGAGCCGACCATGCCGCCTTCGTCCATTTCGACGCAGTGGAACGACGACTGCGGCGGCACGACCATCATCGACGCGCCCGCGTCCGACTTCTCGAACCGTTCGATCATCTCGGGCAGCGGGACGTCGGACAGGACGTCGGCGTAGTTCGCGAGGAACATGTCGTCGCCGTCGAGGTGCTCGCGGACGCGGCGGAGGCGCTCGCCGATCGGCGACTCGATCCCGGTCTGCACGAAGGTGATCGTCCAGTCCGCGATGTCGGTCGAGAGCAGCTCGGCCTTGCCGCCCCGGAGCACGAAGTCGTTCGAAATCGTTTCTTCGTACGACAGGAAGAAGTTCTTGATGTGCGCCGCGCCGTAGCCGAGGCACAGGATGAATTCGGTGTGGCCGAAATGGGCGTAGTAGCGCATCACGTGCCAGATGAGCGGTCTCGGACCGACCATCGCCATCGGCTTCGGGACGTCGTCGGCCGCGCCGTTGCGCATCCGCATCCCGTAGCCACCGCAGAAGAGAACGACCTTCACGTCACTGCACCTCGACGATTTCCAAGTGGGGGATCGGGAACACGAGCTTTCCGCCCCAGGACCCGATGTGGGAGAGCTGTTCGGTCAGTTCCTCCCGGAGGTTCCACGGGAGGACGAGCACGTAGTCGGGCCGGTCGGCTTCGATCCGTTCCGGGGGCAGCACCGGGATGCGGGTGCCCGGGGTGAACCGGCCGTGCTTGTACGGGTTGCGGTCGACCGTGTACTGCAGCAGGTCCGTCCGGATGCCGCAGTGGTTCAGCAGGGTGTTGCCCTTGCCCGGGGCGCCGTAGCCGACGACGGTCTTCCCTTCGCCGCGCGCCTCGATGAGGAACTTCAGCAGGTCCAGCCGCACGCGGGTGACGCGCTCGGCGAACTCGGTGTACCCGGACAGCTCGTGCAGCCCGGCGGCCTTTTCGCGCTCCAGCACGTCGGTCATCCGCTCGCTGGGCTCGCCCGCGACGGCGTCGGGCCGCGCCCACAGCCGGATCGAGCCGCCGTGCGTCGGCACGAGTTCGACGTCGACCACGGTCAGGCCGCCGGTCGCGAGGGCGCGGCGGGCGGATTCGACCGTGTAGTACTGGAAGTGCTCGTGGTAGATCGTGTCGTACTGGTTCTTTTCGATCAGCGTGAGCAGGTGCTGGACCTCGATGGAGACCCAGCCGTCGTCCGCGACCAGGGCGCGCAGGCCCTTGGTGAAGCCGAGGACGTCGGGGATGTGCGCGTAGACGTTGTTGGCGGCGACCAGGTCGGCCGGGCCGTGCTCCTCGCGCACCTGCCGGCCGGTTTCCTCGGAGAGGAAGGCCGTCAGGGTGGGCACGCCGGCGTCACGCGCCGCCTGCCCGACGTTCACCGAAGGTTCCACGCCCAGACACCGGATCCCGTGCCCGACGACGTGCTTCAGCAGGTACCCGTCGTTGCTCGCCACCTCGACGACGAACGACTTCTCGCCGAGCCCGAGCCGCTCCACCGCACCGTCGACGAACCGCTTCGCGTGCTCGACCCACGACGTCGAGAAGGACGAGAAGTACGCGTACTCGGTGAAGGTTTCGCCGGGATCGATCAACGGCGGGATCTGGGCGAGCCAGCAGTCGGTGCACACCTTCAGGTGGAGCGGGAAGGTGGCTTCCGGTTCGTCGAGCTGCTCCGCCGCCAAAAATCGCTCACACGGGGGAGTCGCGCCGAGGTCCACGACACTGGCTGTGTTTGTCGAACCGCAGAGTCGACATGTGGTCATCTACCAGGCTCCTTGGCTCGCGGTCGCGATGTGCACCCAACACGTCGACCGGCGCCGGGAGGTCGTTACAGCGACGCGGGAGCGGCTGGTGGACCGATTCGGAACCGCAACCTGAATGGCCCAACTGTGGCGGGAATCACCAACAGTGCCCAACCGGACCCGTAACGTCCACAGTGGACGTGCTCCTAGGCTGGTCCGATGACTTCGGAGCCGACTCCCCGCCTGCGCGGGTTCGCGGGCGTGGTGCTGACGATCCGCTTCCTGACCGAGCTGGCGCTGCTGGGCGGTCTCGCACTGGCGGGCACCCAGCTCGGCAGCGGGGTGGCGCTGGCCGTCGTCGACGCGGTCCTGCTGCCGGTGGCGGCCGGCGCGCTCTGGGGCCTGTTCATCGCGCCGCGGGCGCGCCGCCGGCTCCCGGAACCGGCCCGCTTCCTGCTCGAATTCGCCCTCTTCGCGGTCACCGGCGTGGTGCTCGCGCTGGTGGGCTGGCTGGTCGTGGGCCTCGTGGTGGCCGTCGCCGGGATCGGCGTCGCGGCGCTGACCAGGGTGGTCGCCAAGGACGGCTGAGCCCTCCCCGCCACCCGGGCGGAGAGGGCGGCAGGCTCAGGCGAGCTTCTCGGCGGCCGGGATGACGTCGGTGGCGAACTTCTCCAGCACCGCCGTCCGGTGGACGTGCGGGACCATGCCCAGCGCCACCTGGATGCCGAGGCCGTTCAGCCGCTCCAGCTCGGCCAGCAGCTCGCTGGACTTCTCACCGTTCTCGCCGACGTCGAGGATGTGGTAGACGGTCTTGACGATCGAGTCGTAGTCGCGGCCCTCGTTCTCGCAGTGCTGCCGCAGCACGTCGAGCTTGCGCTCCAGCTCCGGCCCGTTGAACAGGTTGCAGGCGTCGGCGTACTTCGCGACCAGCCGCAGGGTCTTCTTCTCGCCGCCGCCCCCGATCATGATCAGTGGCCGCGGCTTCTGCAGCGCCTGGGGCACGTTCAGCAGCCGTTCGGCGTCGAAGTGCTTGCTCTTGAACGGCGCGTCGCCCTCGGCCCACATCTGCAGCACGTACTGGAGGTTCTCCTCCAGCAGCTCGAACCGCTCGGCCACGGACGGGAACGGGAAGCCGAGCCCGCGGGACTCCTCCTCGTTCCAGCCCGCGCCGATACCCAGGACCGCGCGGCCGCCGGAGAGCACGTCGAGCGTCGTGATGGCCTTGGCCAGCAGGCCGGGGTGCCGGTAGAGCACGCCGGTGACGACGGTGAGCAGCTTGGCGCGCTCGGTGTGCGCCGCGATGAAGCCGAGGGTCGTGTACGCCTCGAGCATGTCGTTTTCGGCCGGGCCGACGCTGCCGATCTGGAAGAAGTGGTCCATCACGGCGATCGAGTCGAAGCCGGCCTGGTCACCCGCGCGGACGACGGCGGCCAGGTCGGCGCCCAGCGCGGCCGCGCCGTTCGGCCAGGTGAAGTCGGGGATCTGCAGTCCGAGTTTCATGTCCGCCGACCGTATACCTGGAGTTGGACCGGCTGCCCGTCAGAAATCGCGGACCAGGGAGACGCGGCCGTGGAGGGGGTCGGTGACCCAGACCGTGCGCGTCCGCTGGTCGACGGCGACGTCGCCGGGGTTCACGCCCAGCGACAGCTCGCCGCTCAGCGTGCCCGCCGTGCCGTCGACGCGGGCGAGGCCGTTCTGGCCGCCGTTGGTGTACACCGTGTTCGTGCCCTGGTGCACGGCGAGCGCGGAGGATTCACTGCGCAGCAACACGGTCTTGCGTTCGGTGCGGGTCGCTGCATCCACAATGGACATGTGGTGGATGCCGGAGTTCGCCACGTAGACCGTGCCGCTCGCGTGGTGCACCGCGACGCCGGTCGGGTTGCGCCCGACCTTCACCGAGGCGACGAACTTGCCGCTGTCGATCGAGAACACCTCGACCGAATCGGTGGCCGCGCTCGCGCAGTAGGCCAGCTTGCGGCCGGGGTCGACGCCGATCCCGGCGAACCCGGGCTGCGGGCCCGGCACGAGCGCCGCCAGCGTGCAGCTGACGCCGTCGAGCACGGCGAGCGTGCCGGTGGTGCCACTGGCCGCGTAGACGCGGTTGGCGGTCTCGTCGACCGCCAGGGCCGAGGCCCCGGCCCCGGCGCCGATCACGCTCACCAGGTCGAGGGTGCGGCCGTCGAGCACCACGACGGTGCCCCCTGGCGGGTTCGCGACGTAGATCCGGCCGGTCTTCGGGTCGCTCGCGACGTCGCCGGGCTCGCCGCCGACGCGGACCACGTCGACGACCGACAGGCTGCGCGGGTCGACCACCGAAAGCGTCCCGGCCTGGGCGTCGGTGACGTAGCCGAGCCCGGTGACGGGGTTCACCGCGATCCCGGCCGGCGCCCCGCCGAGCTCGACCGTCCGGACGTCCTCCGCGCGGGCCGCCGCCGGCTGGACGAGGGCGCCGGCGCCCGCCGTGACCAGGGCGAACAGCGTCCGACGGCTCAGCTGGCGACCACGCATCGGCGCCTCCGCTCCTGATCATCCCGCCGACCGAGCGTAACCCGCGCCATCTTCACGTGAAGGAACTTCGCGTCCCCCGATCGCGTTGTTTCCACTGGGTATCCCACTTCCAGAGCGGACGGAGGCGAGCGCGCGTGCACGGGCACCAGAACGGACTCAAGACGGCGATGCTGCTCGGCCTGCTGTCGGCGATCATCATCGCGATCAGCGGGCTCTTCGGCCGGGGTGCACTGGTCATCGGGCTGGTCGTGGCCCTCGGGATGAACGCGTACGCCTACTTCAATTCGGACAAACTGGCGCTGCGCGCGATGCGCGCGCGGCCGGTGTCCGAGGTCGAGCAGCCCGCGATGTACCGGATCGTGCGCGAGCTCGCCCAGGTCGCCCGGCAGCCGATGCCGCAGCTCTACATCAGCCCGACGGTCGCGCCGAACGCGTTCGCGACCGGCCGCAGCCCGCGGCACGCGGCGGTGTGCTGCACCACCGGCATCCTCGACCTGCTCGACGAGCGGGAGCTGCGGGCCGTGCTCGGCCACGAGCTGTCGCACGTCTACAACCGCGACATCCTCATCTCGTGCGTGGCCGGGGCGCTGGCCAGCGTGATCAGCGTGCTGGCGAACATCGCGCTGTTCTTCGGCGGCAACAACCGCGACGGCAGCCCGCTGGTCAGCCTGCTGCTGATCTTCGTCGGCCCGATCGCGGCGGCCGTCATCCGGATGGGCGTGAGCCGGTCGCGGGAGTACCAGGCCGACGCGTCCGGTGCCGAGCTGACCGGCGACCCGCTGGGCCTGGCCTCGGCGCTGCGGAAGCTGGACGCCGGCACGCGGGCGCGGCCGCTGGTCGCCGAGCCGCAGCTGGTTTCGCAGTCGCACCTGATGATCGCGAACCCGTTCCGGCCCGGCGAGGGGCTGAGCAAGCTGTTCTCGACGCACCCGCCGATCGCCGACCGCATCCGGCGGCTCGAGGAGATGGCGCGCCGCCCGTTCTAGGCCGACGCCCCCGCGGCGACGGCGACCGCCTTGACGTAGTCGCCGTAGCCGGACTTCGCCAGCTTCTCGCCCAGCGCGTAGCACTCGTCGGCGTCGATGAAGCCCATCCGCAGGGCGATCTCCTCGAGGCAGGCGATGCGGACGCCCGTCCGGTGCTCCAGCACCTGCACGAACTGGCCGGCTTCGAGCAGCGAGTCGTGCGTGCCGGTGTCGAGCCAGGCGAACCCGCGGCTGAGCTCGACCAGCGTCGCCCGGTCCTGGCGCAGGTACGTCAGGTTGACGTCGGTGATCTCGAGCTCACCGCGCGCCGACGGCTTCAGCGACGCGGCGATGTCGACCACCCCGTTGTCGTAGAAGTACAGGCCGGTGATCGCCTTGTTGGAGCGCGGCTTCAGCGGCTTCTCCTCGATGGTGATGAGCTTGCCTGTGTCGTCGACCTCGCCGACGCCGTAGCGCTCCGGGTCCTTCACCGGGTAGCCGAACAGGACACAGCCGTCGAGCTCGCGCACGGCCTGCTGCAGGCGGCTGGAGAAGCCCTGGCCGTAGAAGATGTTGTCGCCGAGGACGAGCGCCACGTCGTCGTCGCCGATGAAGTCCGCGCCGATCACGAAGGCCTCGGCCAGCCCGTTCGGGCTCGGCTGCTCGGCGTAGGAGAACGAGACGCCGAACTGGTCGCCGTTGCCCAGCAGCCTGCGGAACATCGGCAGGTCGGTGGGGGTGGAGATGACGAGGATCTCCCGGATCCCGGCCAGCATCAGCACCGAGACCGGGTAGTAGACCATCGGCTTGTCGTAGACCGGCAGCAGCTGCTTGGACACCGCCTGGGTGATCGGGTGCAGGCGTGTCCCGCTGCCTCCGGCCAGCACGATCCCCTTCATGGACTGCCTCCCTCTTCCGCGGCCGCGACCCGACCACCCTACGGGCCGTCGCTAGAGCGCGGATCCTTTACCGAAGTAGGCCTTGCAGCCGTCGTTGTCCTCGGTGGCGATCTCGAGCACGTTCCGGCCGTCGTCGACCGGCAGCAGCGTCGAGGAGTAGTTGGGGCAGAAGTTGTTCCGGATGCCGGTGATGTGCACGGGAGCAGGCAGTTCGTACCAGTGGCCGCTGCCGAAGTCGTCGTTCGCGAGCAGGACCTGGCCGTTCTGCGGCTGCGGGACGCCCTTCGCGTCGGTGTAGATCTGGCCGACCATCAGGATCCGCACCCCGTTCGGGCCGCCCGGGAAGAGGGTGATGGTTTGCGCATGCTGGAAGTAATTGCCGGTGGCGGTGTCCACACGGGTGCCCGGATCGGCCGGATCGCCCCAGTTGGCGCCGTCGGCGGAGATCTTGAAGTACGGGTCGCAGTAGCGGTCGCGGAAGTTGCAGATCTCGTAGGCGAAGTAGTAGCGGCCGTCGGGCAGCCGCCGGATGACCGGCATGCCCGGCCGGACGCGGTCGGGCGGGATGGCCATGGTGAGCTGCTTGGTGCCCCAGTTCACCCCGTCGGTCGAGGCGACCCGGTTGAGCACCTGCGCGTACTTCGGTGCCTGCGTCTCGTCGGCGAAGTGGAGCCAGAGCGTGCCGCCGGCGTCGACGGTGAACTCGGGCTCCCAGATGCCGTCGATGTTGTGCGACCGGGCGGCCTCGGACAGGAAGCTCCACGAGCGGCCGCCGTCCCTGCTGGCCCAGACGCGGATCCCGATCCGGCGCTCCGGCCCGGCGTCCTGCCGGTAGGACGCGGCCCACAGCAGCGTGCCCGCGCGGAGCCTGCCGACGCGTTCCGGCAGCTCGTAGACGGTGCCGCAGCACATGCCGGCCCGGCCGTCGGGGTCCCGGATGGTGCCGATCCGGTGGAACGACTCGCCCTCGTCGGTGCTCTCCAGCACGGGGGTGAACTTGCCGCCGGCGTCCTCGCTGGTCAGCGTGGCGATGATGCGGCCGTCCGCCAGCCGGATCAGCCGCGGGTAGGCGCCGAAGCCGGGGATGAGCTGCGTGCGCTCGCCTGCGTGGGCGGGGGTGAGCAGCGAGGCGATGGCGGCGAGCGTCACCAGGAAGACCAGCGAACGGCGCAACTCGACCCCCTCCACGCGGTGACCGCGCGATTACAACACGAGGGGGCGACGGTCACCGGGCGCGTTCACGCGTTCGGGTAACGCCGGTGGACCCACGGGCACCTGGAACCAGGTACCCGCAGGTCAACGCGGGTAAGTCACCGGTAGTTGGTGAACTGCAGCGCGATCTCGAAGTCCTTGCCCTTCAGCAGGGCGATGACCTCCTGCAGCTGGTCCTTCTTCTTGCCCGACACCCGCAGCTGGTCGCCCTGGATCTGGGCCTGGACGCCCTTGGGGCCTTCGTCGCGGATGAACTTGGCGATCTGCTTCGCCTTGTCCGAGGCGATGCCCTGCAGGATCTTGCCGGAGATCTTGTAGATCTTGCCCGACAGCGCCGGCTCGCCCGCCTCGAAGGCCTTCAGGGAGATGCTGCGCTTGATCAGCTTCTCCTTGAACACCTCGACCGCGGCCAGCGCGCGCTCCTCGGTCTCGGACTCGATCGTGAGCGCCTCCTCGCCGGCCCAGTTGATCGTCGTGCCGGTGCCGCGGAAGTCGAACCGGGTGCCCAGCTCCTTGCTCGCCTGGTTGAGCGCGTTGTCCACCTCCTGGCGGTCGACCTTGCTCACGACGTCGAAAGAGGGATCCGCCACGTGTCCTCACACCTCGTACTCGCTTGTCAGGGGCCACCCAGCCTAGCCCCTCCTCACCCGACGGGTATCCCGGTTGACCCCTGCTCGGAGGGGTTGGGTAAGCTTTCCCCCGGCCGGTGCGACCGGCCTTGGCGGGTTACCCGAGTGGCCAAAGGGGACTGGCTGTAAACCAGTTGGCATTGCCTACGGGGGTTCGAATCCCTCACCCGCCACGTTCGTTCGTGAGAGAGCCTTGTCTGCGGAAAGCGCAGACAAGGCTCTCTTTCGTTGTGTCTTTTGGGGGTCGAACCCCCAAACCCCCGCCAGGGGGCTCCGCCCCCTGGACCCCCGAGTGTGGTCACCTGGGCTATCAGCCGCCGGTTTTCGCGGTGATTGAGAATTGATTATCTTATGCTGAGTGATGGTATCGTGCCTGGTGGTCGGCTATGTGCGAGATGGGCGATTTCGGGTTTGTTATCCCGGTGAATCCGCAGGTCGGGGGACTCTGATCGCCGATTCGGGCGAAGGCCAGTTCCGCCTTTGGACCGGTTTTCCGAAATACCGGTAACGCATTTCTTGAGCGACTCGACGCCAGCTTCGGGTGCAGGGGCGCCGGGGGTTCCACCGAGTCGCTGGAGGAGCACATGGCCATTTCCGCAACGTTGCGACCCGTCCGTGAGGAGCTGGTCCGGGTGCAGTACGCCGAACCCGCGCTCGTGGCCGGGTACGCGAACGACCACGCCGGGTGGGGGCCCACCGCGCGGTACCACCATTCGCGGCGCTACGCCATCGACCAGGTCCTCGCCGGCTGCGGGGGTGGTGACCTGCTCGATGTCGGGTGCGGGCCGGGGATGATGGTGCGGCACCTGCTCGACACGCGGCCCGGCGACTTCCGGATCACCGCCTGCGACCAGTCTCCCGCCATGGTCGACGCCGTTGCGGCCCGCGCGGGTGACCAGGTGCGGCTGGCGGTCGGGGACATCCAGGACATGCCGTTCGAGGACCGGCAGTTCGACGTCGTGCTCGCGATGGGCGTGCTCGAGTACACCGATGCCGCGCAGGCGCTGCACGAAGTCGCGCGGGTCACCCGGCCCGGCGGGCTCGTCGTCACGACGATGCTCAACCCGAGGAGCCCGTACCGGCTCTTCGAATGGGGCGTCTTCTGGCCCGCTCGCCGCACCCTCGGCGCCCTGGAACGCGTCGTCGGCGTCCCGCCGTCGAGACGGCACGGTGCCCGCCGCACCGGGATCGTCGCGCTCACCCCGCGGCGGCTGCGGGAACTGCTGTGGCGGGCCGGCCTGCAGCCGGGGGAGGTCATCGCCTATGACGTCACCGCGTCCGTGCCGCCGTTCGACCGGCTCGTGCGGCGGCGGGACCGCTCGTGGCGGGAGCGTCCGGAAACGACGATCGCGCGCGGGGCGAACCGCTGGCTGGGCACCGGTTACCTGGTCGCCGCCCGGAAGCTCGCCGGGTAGCGGAACGGCCGGTTTCCCTTGGGGAGAGGGAAACCGGCCGTCGGCGGCGGCGCTCGGGGTTACGCCGCCTGGGAAACCGGCGTCGAAGCCGGGGTCAGGGCGAGGTCGAGGACCTCGCGCACGTTCGCCACCGCGTGCACGTCGAGCTGGCTCAGCACCTCGGCCGGGACGTCGTCCAGGTCGGGCTCGTTGCGCTGCGGGATGATCACCGTCTTCATCCCCGCCCGGTGGGCGGCCAGCAGCTTCTGCTTCACGCCGCCGATCGGCAGGACGCGGCCGGTCAGCGACACCTCGCCGGTCATCGCCACGTCCGCGCGGACCACGCGGCCGGAGAGCAGCGACGCCAGCGCCGTCGTCATCGTGACGCCCGCCGACGGCCCGTCCTTCGGGACCGCGCCCGCCGGCACGTGGACGTGGATGCCGCGCTTGCGCAGGTCGCCCACCGGCAGCTCCAGCTCCGCGCCGTGCGACCGCAGGTAGGACAGCGCGATCTGCACCGACTCCTTCATCACGTCGCCGAGCTGGCCGGTCAGCTGCAGCCCGGACGCGCCGGACTCCTCGTCGGCCAGCGACGCCTCGATGTAGAGGACGTCACCGCCCGCGCCGGTCACCGCCAGGCCGGTCGCCACGCCCGGGGTCGCCGTGCGCTGCGTCGACGCCGGCAGCGACGACTCCGGGATGTGCCGCGGCCGGCCCAGGTAGGTCTCCAGGTCGGACGCGTCGATCGAAACCGGCAGCGCCACCTCGTCCAGCGCCACCTTGGTCGCGACCTTGCGCAGCACCTTGGCGATCGTCCGGTTCGCGTCGCGCACGCCCGCCTCGCGGGTGTATTCGGCGGCGATCCGGCTGAACGCGGCGTCGGTCAGGACGACGTCGGACGTGCCGAGGCCGGCTCGCTCCAGCTCGCGGGGGAGCAGGTGGTCGCGGGCGATGGTGACCTTCTCGTGCTCGGTGTAGCCGTCCAGGGTGACGAGCTCCATGCGGTCCAGCAGCGGGCCGGGGATGGTCTCCAGCGCGTTGGCCGTGGCCAGGAACACGACGTCGGACAGGTCCAGCTCGACCTCGAGGTAGTGGTCGCGGAACGTGTGGTTCTGCTCCGGGTCCAGCACTTCGAGCAGCGCCGCGGTCGGGTCGCCGCGGTAGTCGGCGCCGACCTTGTCGATCTCGTCGAGCAGCACGACCGGGTTCATCGAGCCGGCTTCCTTGATGGCGCGGACGATCCGGCCGGGCAGCGCGCCGACGTACGTGCGGCGGTGACCGCGGATCTCCGCCTCGTCGCGGATGCCGCCGAGGGCGACCCGGACGAACTTGCGGCCCATGGCCTTCGCGACGGATTCACCCAGCGACGTCTTGCCGACCCCGGGAGGGCCCGCGAGAGCCAGCACGGCACCGGAGCGACGGCCGCCGACCGGGCCCAGGCCCGACTCGGCACGGCGCTTGCGCACGGCCAGGTACTCGATGATGCGTTCCTTGACGTCGTCGAGCCCGGCGTGGTCGGCGTCGAGGATCGCGCGGGCGGCCGCGATGTCGTAGACGTCCTCGGTGCGCTCGTTCCAGGGCAGCTCCAGGACGGTGTCCAGCCAGGTGCGGATCCAGCCGCCCTCGGGGGACTGGTCGGACGTGCGATCCAGCTTGTCCACTTCGGCCAGCGCGGCCTTCTTGACGGCGTCGGGCAGCTCGGCTCCCTCGACGCGGGCGCGGTAGTCCGTCTCGTCGGCGGTGCCGTCGAGCTCGCCGAGCTCCTTGCGGATGGCTTCGAGCTGGCGGCGCAGCAGGAACTCCTTCTGCTGCTTCTCCATGCCCTCGGCGACGTCCTTGCGGATGGTGTCGGTCACCTCGAGCTCGGCCAGGTACTCCTTGCTCCACTCGAGGGCCTTCTCCAGCCGGGCGGCGACGTCCAAAGTGGACAGCAGCTCGAGCTTCTGCTCGGTGCTCAGGTACGGCGCGTTGCCGGAGAGGTCGGCGACCGCGGAGGGCTCCTCGACCTGCTGGACGGCGTCGATCAGCTGCCAGCCGCCGCGCTGCTGGAGGATCGAGATGACGACGGCCTTGTACTCGGCCGCGAGCTTGGCGGCCTGGTCGCCGGTGATCTCGGGGGCGTCCTCGGCGTGCACCCACCGGGCCGCGCCGGGCCCGTCGGCGATCCGGCCGACGACGGCGCGGCCGGTGCCGCGCAGCAGGACGGCGGCCTTGCCGCCGGGGACGCGGCCGATCCGCTCGACCGTGGCGACGGTGCCGAACTCGGCGTACTCGCCGTGGACGCGCGGGACGATGAGAACCTCGGCCTTGGTGGCCGCGGAGGACCGGATGCCGGGGAAGGACGCCTGGCTCGGCGTCTTGGCCTGTGCGGACTCCACCGCGGCCCGCGTCTCGGTGTCGGTCAGGTCGAGCGGGACGACCATGCCCGGCAGCACGACGTCGTCATCGAGCGGGAGCACGGGCAGGAGGCGGGTGTCGGACATGTGCACTCCTCGTGTAGTTGAGTCTGCCTAGCTCAACTCTCCGATGGGTGCGTTTGTTTCCGATGGTGCGTTCGCCCACAGCGATCGGGGAAAGTGCAGGTCAGGGCGCTGGTTTCTCTGCGACGGCGCACCAGGCGAACGGGCGGGCCTCCGCTTCGAGAGCGTTGACCTTCCGGTCCGGCCGCCAGTCCGGCAGGTGCACGATCCCCGGCTCCAGGATCCGCCAGTCGCCGAACAGCGGCTCGATCTCCTCGCGGTCGCGCAGCCAGACCGGGTTGCTCGTCTTGCGGTACTGCTCGACGAACCAGCGCAGCCCCTCCAGGTACGGGCCCGATCCGTCGCCCTCGCTCATCTGGGAGATCGCCAGCCAGCTGCCCGGGGCCAGTGCGTCGCGGTAGGCCGCCAGGAGGCCGTCCGGGTCGTCGTCCGGGCCGACGAAGTGCAGCACCGCCGCCATGATCAAGCAGACCGGCTGGGAGAAGTCGATCAGCCGCCGCGTCTCCTCGGCGCGGAGGACGGACTTCGCGTTCCTCATGTCGGCCTGGACGATGCCCGCCCAGTCCGTGGCCATGCCCTCTTCGAGGATGAGCGTTGCGTGGGCGACGGCGACCGGCTCGTAGTCGACGTAGACCACCTTCGCGTCGTGGTCCTCGGGGAGCTCCGCCTCGACCACCTCGTGCACGTTGCCCGCCGTCGGGACGCCCGAGCCCAGGTCGATGAACTGCCGGATCCCGGCGCGCAGGGCCGCCCGCACCGCGCGGTTCATGAACTCGCGGTTCTGCTTCGACCCCGGGCGCACCAGCGGCCACTGCTGCTCCATGCGCCTGCCGAACTCGCGGTCCACGGCCCAGTTCTGGGTACCGCCCAGGTACCAGTCGTAGATCCGGGCCGCGGACGGCTTCTCGGTGTCGACACCCTCGGGCGCTCTCGGCGCGGAATCCCGCTGGTCGGTCACTTCAGGCTCCCCTCGCTGGCGGCGAGGGCAAGCCTATAAGCCCAGCGCAATCCCGGTAATCCTCCGGTCGTTCACCGAACAGCCGGTCGACGCTGCCAGTACGTCCACAGCGGGCGGTAGCCCTGCGCGTACCAGAACGGCGTCGACAGCGGGTTCGCCGCCGCGTGGTGCAGCAGGACGACGTCGGCTCCTTCCTCGTCCAGGACGTGGTGGGCGTGCGTCGCCAGCGCGGTGCCGACGCCGGACGACCGCGCCGCCTCGGCCACGGCCAGCGAGGACAGGTAGCCCACCCGGGAGGCGGCGACGCGGCCGCTGATCCAGCCGGTCTCGCCCGGGTGCTGGACGCTCACCATGCCGAGCGGACGGCCGTACAGCTCTGCGATCCACAACGGCGGCTCCGGCCGCTTCAGCTGCTCGGCGAGGTCCTTCGCCAGGATGTCCTCGACGCCGGAGCGCCAGTTCACCGTGCCGTACTGGGCGTCGTAGGAATGCAGTTCCATGCCGAGCGCCACCGCGGTCTCGAGGTCGCCGGGCTCGGCGCGGCGGATCTTGACCCCCGGCGTCCCCAGCGGCGTGGCCGGGACCAGCCGCTGTGACGGGCGGACCGCGACCACCCGCAGCGGGGCGAAGCCGTGGTGCAGCATTTCCCGCGCGCCGGCGGCGTCGCGGCTCGCGCGGGGGACGATCGCCGCCGTCTCGGTGTCGCCGCGCTCGGCGACCGCGCGCAGATGTTCATCCCATCGGGTGAGGAGGGCGTCGAGGACGGCCGCCGGCTGCGGGCCGGCCAGCTGGAGGTCGAGGCGGTGCTCGGTGAGCGCGCGCCACGGGGCGTTGGGGGCGTCGCGGTCGACCTGGACGCGGGACGCCAGCCCGGACGCGGCGGAGTCGCCCGTGGCGACCTCCAGTACCACCGCGTTTTCCGCCGCTTCGAAGGGAGTCGAGCCGGGGAGGAGGGGATCCACCGCCGCGAGCCGGGCCGCGTGCTCAGTGGCAATCACATCGCTGTGCATGGAGCTATTGAAGCGCTACCCGGCGCTGCACGCGTAGAGATGCAGGCGGAGAACCGGCAGAGTTCGGACAACCCCCGCTTGAGGGGGCTCCGGGTGGCGAAGCCCCCGGCCCGGGGCGAAGCCCCGGTTGTCACAGCCGTTTCACACTTTGGTCCACGCAGGTCAGCGCGTTCGAGGCATTGTTAACCCTGGGGTGATCTCCTACTGTCTCGAAAGGGACACGGGTACGCCTGACGGGGTACGGTATGGCCCTTGTCCACACCCGAAGTCACGGATCAGCACCGGTGGACAAGCCGGGAGGGAAGGTCGGATGCCGGACACCAACGCCCACGGTGACGCCGTCGCGCAGGCGCAGCCCGGGCCGGGAGCCGCTTCCGGGACACCTCCGGTCTCCGCCGAAGCCCGCACCGACGAACGCCGCTTCCGCGTCTACACCTTCGCCGTGCTCAGCCTCGGGCTCGTCGCCGCGTTCGCGGTCGGCTCGTGGCTGCCGTTCGAGTGGAACGACCGGCTGCTGTGGATCGGGCCGGTGCTCGCGGTCGCCTTCCTGCTCGCCGAACAGCTCGGCATCAACGTCGACGTCCGCAGCGGCATCTCGTGGACGATCTCCTTCACCGAGATCCCGCTCGTCATCGGCTTCTTCATCGCGCCGTTCGAGGTCGTGCTGGCCGCGCACCTGGTCGCCGGCATCGGCACGCTGCTCGCGCGCAAGGTCGCCGGCCGCGTGCTCTACAACGCGGGCGCGTTCCTGCTCGAGATCACCGGCGCCTTCGCGGTCGCCGGGCTGGTGAAGCACCTGGCCGGGACCGGCGACCGGATCCCGTGGGTCGCGGCGCTGGCCGGCACCCTGACCGCGCCGCTGGTGAGCACCCTGCTCGCGCTGGCCGCGGTCCGCGTGCTGCGCCGCCGGATGCGGGTCAGCACCGCCGTCCGGCTCACCGGGCGGATCCTGGTCGTCGGCTTCGTCAACGCCTCCGTCGGCCTCTCCGGCTACCTCGTCATCTCCAGCACGCCCCAGGCGTGGCCGCTGGTGCTCGCCGTCTTCCTCGGCCTCACCGCGCTCTACTGGGCGTACTCGGACCTGCTGCGCGAGCAGCGGGACATGGAGGCGCTCTCCGACGTCAGCCTGATGGTGGCCCGCTCGGGCCAGCAGGCCGCGGCGCG